>CAUVLK010000077.1:0-8829 GCA_963552635.1 uncultured Lautropia sp.
GGACGGCATGACGGCCCCCGTGCATCTGCGGCTGGCCGGCGTGGCGCTGGCGCTGGGTCTGGCGGGCTGTGCATCGGTGTCGGGCGCGAACGGTGGCGATGCCGCCGGTACGGGTGCTGCGACCGGCAAGGAGGCGGCTTCTTCGGCTGCCTCGGCGTCTGCTGCCCAATCCGCTTCGGGGGCCACATCGACGTCGGCTCTCACCTCGGCGGCTGACTCGCTGAAGTCGGCCGTGGGTAGTGCAGGAAGCGCGGCGGGTGATTCTTCCGCCGGTGCGACTACCTCTGCTGCGGGTGACGCAGCGACCTCTGCTGCCAGTGGTGCAGCCACTTCCGCAGCCGGTGATGCTGCCACCGATGCGGCAACGTCCGCTGCCGGCGATGCGCTGAAGGCGGCCGGTGTGCCGACCGATCTGTCGGCGGACAACGTGACGGGCGGCGTGAAGCTCTCGCACCTGACCACCTATGATCCGAAGGATCCGCTGCAGGCCTACAACCGGGTGATGTTTGCCTTCAACGAGCGGGCTGACCAGTACGCGCTCAAGCCCGTGGCCAAGGCGTACCGCTTCATCACGCCCAAGCCGGTGCAGTTCGTCGTGGGCAACTTCTTCTCGAACCTGGGCGACCTGTGGACGGGCTTCAACAACCTGCTGCAGGGCAAGGGCAAGGCGGCGGCATCCGATACGGCGCGTTTCTTCGTCAACTCCACGCTGGGCTTCCTGGGGTTTGCGGACGTGGCCACCGAGATGGGGCTGGAGAAGCACAACGAGGACTTTGGCCAGACGCTGGGCTGGTGGGGCGTGCCCTCGGGGCCGTATTTCGTGATCCCGCTGCTGGGGCCGTCCACCATTCGTGATGCAGCCAGCCGCCCGGTGGATACCTACGGGCAGCCCTACATGTGGCAGGACGGTCACGATGCGCTGAAGTGGTCGCTGTGGGCGGTGGACAAGGTCCACACCCGCGCCAGTCTGCTGGATGCCGAGGGGGCACTCAACGACGCGGCGCTGGACAAGTACACGCTGATGCGTGACGGCTGGCTGGCCCGCCGTCGCAACCAGGTGTATGACGGTGATCCGCCGGATGAGGATGATGCGGCCGATCCCTACGGAGATGACCCGTATGCGGACGACCCCTATGCCGATGATCCGACGCAGGATGAATCGGACAGCGGCGCTGCCGGTGACGCATCCGCCCAGAGTGCTGCCGACAAGGCGTCCGATGCAGGAGCCAATGTTTCGGACAAGGCGTCCGATGCGGCCGACAAGGTGAAGGAAGTCACGAAGAAGAAGGCAGGCAAGGCTGCCGGCAGCGGCTCCTGAGTACACCCGTCAGGGTCGGTGACCGTTGGTGGACACTGGCCCCGGTCTGACCGGACGGCACTTCGCACATTAGGTGGGCAGGCCGTCGGGACGGGGTTTCGATGAACATTGATTGGCGGGGTCATGCCGATGCCCCCGATCTTTCCAAGAAAGGATTTCTCATGAAACTGAAACTGATTTCGCTGGTCTCGGGCCTGTTCCTGGCGGGTGCGGTCTGGGCGCAGACGGTGCCGAACGACTTCGTGGAGAAACTCTCCAACGAGGTGCTGACCGAGGTGCGCAATGACGCGCAGATGAAGCAGGGTGACATCGGCCGCATTTCGCAGCTGGTGGACCAGAAGCTGATGCCGCACGTCAACTTCGAGCGCATGACGGCGCTGACCGTGGGTCGTCCGTGGCGTCAGGCCACACCGGCCCAGAAGGAAGCCATCATGAAGGAGTTCCGCACGCTGCTGATCCGCACGTATGCGAACGCCTTCGCCAATGTGAAGGACCAGAAGATCCAGATGCGCCCGTTCCGTGGCGATGCCGACCAGAAGGACGTGGTGGTGCGCAGCCAGGTGGTGCAGCCCGGCGGTGACCCCATCCAGCTGGACTACCGTCTGGAGAAGCACGGCGACGACTGGCGCATCTATGACGTGAACGTGCTGGGCGTGTGGCTGGTGCAGACCTACCGCAACCAGTTCGGTCAGGAAATCTCGGCCGGTGGTCTGGACGGGCTGATCAAGAGCCTGGCGGCCAAGAACGCCCAGGCGGCCAAGGGCGCCAAGAGCTGAGCGGACCATGGCTGAAGCAAGCATCGAGGCCGGCAAGGACAAGGTGCCCGATGGGCCGATGATGGCGGATGTCGGTGACGGCACCACCGCCATCACGCTGCCCGAACGGGTGGACAACGGCAACGTGCTGGCCGTGCTGAAGTCGCTGGAAGCCGAATGCAAGGCACGCCGGCTGACCAAGGAAAGCCGCGTGCTGGTCGATCTGGTTCGGCTGAAGGAATTCGATTCCACCGTGCTGTCGGCGCTGCTGGAAATGGGGCGCTACGCCGGCAAGCCGCTGGCGGTGCACAACCCGCCCACGAAGCTCGTGTCGCTGGCCGAGCTGTACGGCGTGGCGGATTTCCTGCTGGACGACCATCCTGAGCTGCGCCGCATGCGCCAGGAAAGGGAAGCGCAGGAGAAGTGACCGCAGCAGGCAGCAGGGCGGTGTCCGGGGCGGAGGACGCAGAAGGCGCGGCCGCCCGGCACGAGATATCGTCCCCATCGGGTGTGGATCCCATCGTCGTCGAGGGCGTGACCAAGCGCTTCGGTGATTTCCGGGCGCTGGACGGCATTGACCTGCGCATCTGCCAGGGTGATTTCTTCGCCCTGCTGGGCCCCAACGGGGCCGGCAAGACCACGCTCATCTCGATCATCGCCGGGCTGGCACATGCCAGCAGCGGTCGCGTGTCGGTGATGGGGCACGACGTGGTGAAGGACTACCGGCGTGCACGCGCCTCGCTGGGCGTGGTGCCGCAGGAACTGGTGTTCGATCCGTTCTTCACCGTGCGCGAGACGCTGAGAATCACGGCGGGCTACTACGGCGTGCGCGGGGCCGATGCCTGGATCGACGAGGTGCTGGAAGGGCTGGGCCTGACCGACAAGGCACAGGCCAACATGCGGGCGCTGTCGGGCGGCATGAAGCGGCGGGTGATGGTGGCGCAGGCGCTGATCCATCGGCCGCCGGTGATCGTGCTGGACGAGCCCACGGCCGGGGTGGACATCGAGCTGCGCCAGTCGCTGTGGCGTTTCGTGCGCAAGCTCAACCACAATGGCCACACCATCGTGCTGACCACGCATTACCTGGAAGAGGCGCAGGCGCTGTGCAACCGGGTGGCGGTGATGAAGGCCGGGCGCATCGTGGCGATGGACGATACCGAGGCGCTGCTCAAGCGCTTTTCGGCCGGGGCGCTGCTGCTGCGGATCTCGGGCGGAACGCTGCCGGCATCCCTGCAGGCACGTCGGCTGCCGCCGCTGCCGGAGGATGATCGCTACCGGCTGTCGCTGGACGATTACGCCGAGATCGGCCCGATCATGGCGGCCATCCAGGCCGAAGGGGGCGTCATTCAGGACATGGAAGTCACCCAGCCCGACCTGGAAGACGTGTTCCTGCGGCTGATGCAGGAGAACTGATGCAAGGCTTCCTGACGCTCTTTCGCAAGGAGCTGATGCGCTTCTGCAAGGTGGGTCTGCAGACCATTGCTGCGCCAATGCTGTCGGCGCTGCTGTATCTGCTGATCTTCTCGCATGCACTCAGCGGCCATGTGGCCATCTATCCGGGCGTGGCCTACACCAGCTTCCTGGTGCCGGGGCTGGTGATGATGGCGCTGATGCAGAACGCCTTCGGCAATTCCTCGTCCTCGCTCATCCAGAGCAAGGTGAGCGGCAATCTGGTGTTCGTGCTGCTGGCACCGCTCACGCCGCTGGCGATGTATGGCGGCTACGTGCTGTCGGCCATGGTGCGCGGCCTCGTGGTGGGCGCCGGCGTGCTGCTGGTGGCGTGCTGCTTCGTGGATGTGCCGATGCGGCATCCGCTGTGGATGCTGATCTTTGCGCTGGGGGCCAGCGGCATTCTGGGTACGCTGGGGCTGGTGGCGGCCATCTGGGCCGAGAAGTTCGATCAGATCGCGTCGTTCCAGAACTTCCTGGTGGTGCCGCTCACCTTCCTGTCGGGCGTGTTCTATTCGGTGCATTCGCTGCCGCCGTTCTGGCAGGTGGCCTCGCACGCCAATCCGTTCTTCTACATGGTGGACGGCTTCCGCTATGCCTTCTTCGGGCAGGCCGACATCGATCCGTGGCTGTCGCTGGGCATCGTGGCGACGGCGTGGCTGCTGCTGGCGCTGCTGGCCATGCGGCTGCTGCATCGCGGATATCACCTGCGTTACTGAACACTCGGTGAACGGGGCAGGGGATTTCGTTGCCCCGGTACAATACGATGTCCTGCAGGCGTCCGGCCTGCGGCACGCGCAGACGGGTCTCCCTCGTGAGAGACGGCGTTTCTGTCCGGCTCATCCGGCGTGCCGTCAACATCCCTTCCTGGTGTGTGCAGACCCCTGACGGGGCACCTGGCCGGACGTCCCGCCTGTCCCCATTCCCATCTGGAGAACCATCCGTGCAATCACCCGAAGTCGTTCAGTCCTACATTGCCGCAGGCATTGCGTGCAGCTTCCTGCAGGTGGAGGGCGATGGCCGCCATTTCGACGCCATCATCGTTTCGGACGCCTTCGAGGGCAAGCGCCCGGTGCAGCGTCACCAGCTGGTGTATGGCGTGCTGGGCGACCGCATGAAGGAAGAGATCCACGCGCTGTCCATCAAGGCACTGACGCCGGCCGAATGGCAGGCCCTGCAGGAACTGTGAGCGGCCTGTCGTCATGGACAAGCTGAAGATCCTGGGGGGGCTGCCCCTGGTGGGCGAGGTTCAGGCCGCCGGCGCCAAGAATGCGGCACTGCCCATCCTGTGCGCCAGCCTGCTGATGGCAGACCCGCTGGAACTGTCCAACGTGCCGCAGCTGCAGGACATCACCACCACCATCCGGCTGCTGAAGCTGCTGGGGGTGAAGACCGAGCGCGACGAGGAGCGTCTGACGCTGCAGGCCGACAGTCTGGTCAGCACCGAGGCGCCCTACGAGCTGGTCAAGACGATGCGCGCGTCCATCCTGGTGCTGGGGCCGCTGCTGGCGCGCTTCGGCGAGGCCCGCGTGTCGCTGCCCGGCGGCTGTGCCATCGGCCAGCGGCCGGTCGATCAGCACATCAAGGGCCTGCAGGCGATGGGTGCGCAGATCGAGATCGAGCAGGGTTTCGTGGTGGCGCGTGCCGCACGACTGAAGGGCGCACGCATCGTCACCGACATGGTGACGGTGACGGGTACCGAGAACCTGATGATGGCGGCCTGTCTGGCTGAGGGCGAGACCATCCTGGAGAACGCCGCGCGCGAGCCCGAGGTGGTGGACCTGGCCAAGGTGCTGGTGGCCATGGGTGCGCAGATCGAGGGGGCGGGTACCGACCGGCTGGTGATCCGGGGTGTGGAGCGCCTGCACGGCGCCAGCCACCGCATCATGGCCGATCGCATCGAGACCGGCACGTTCCTGTGCGCGGCAGCGGCCTGCGGCGGCGACGTGACGGTGCGCGCCACCGACCCCTGGTCGATGGACGTGACCATCGACCGGCTGCGCGAGACCGGTGCGACGCTGACGTCCGGACCGGACTGGGTGCGGCTGCAGGCAAATGGCCGGCCGCGTGCGGTCAGCGTGCGCACGGCGCCGTATCCGGGCTTTGCCACCGACATGCAGGCGCAGTTCATGGCGCTGGACGCGGTGGCCGAGGGCACGGCCACGGTGGTGGAAACCATCTTCGAGAACCGCTTCATGCACGTGCAGGAGCTGCGCCGGCTGGGCGCGAACATCCGCATCGAGGGCAACACCGCCATCGTGCAGGGCGTGCCGGCGCTGTCGGGGGCCACGGTCATGGCAACCGACCTGCGGGCTTCGGCCAGTCTGGTGATTGCCGGTCTGGCCGCACGGGGTGAAACCACGGTCGAGCGCATCTACCACCTGGACCGGGGCTATGCGCGGATGGAAGCGCGGCTTCAGGCCCTGGGGGCGCGGATCGAGCGCGTGAGTTCGCGGCCGGCAGGCCAGTAGGACGGGCACAGGGCGTGGGCGGCATGGCGATCCTCTTGTCCTGTCGCTGCCGTTGGCCGCTCCATGCGTTTCGCGCTCTCTGCCTGCCCCTTCCCGGGTATGTCCCGATGGCCAGGGGGCGGGCGGCTTGCCACACTACGACGTTGATCAAACAGGAAGGAAGAAGATGTTGACGCTGGCCCTGTCCAAGGGACGGATCCTGGAAGACACGGCCGGACTGCTGGCGCAGTGCGGCATTCGCTTGGATTCTTCGGCGGTGGACAGCCGCCAGCTCATCCTGCCCACTGACGATCCGGGCCTGCGCCTGCTGATCGTGCGGGCCAGCGACGTGCCCACCTACGTGCAGCATGGCGCGGCCGACCTGGGCATTGCCGGGCGTGACGTGATGCTGGAGCACGGCGGCGAGGGCGTCTTCCAGCCGGTGGACCTGGGCATTGCCTGCTGCCGGCTGGCCGTGGCCACGCGCCAGGGCTTCGACTATCCCCGGGCAGCGGTGCCCGGCAAGCGCCTGCGGGTGGCCACCAAGTACGTCAACACCACCCGCCGCCACTTCGCCCGCAAGGGCGTTCACGTCGACATCATCAAGCTCTACGGCTCGATGGAGCTGGCCCCGCTGGTGGGGCTGGCCGATGCCATCGTGGACGTGGTGTCCACCGGCAACACGCTGCGAGCCAATGGCCTTGTCGAGGTCGAGAGCATCATGCCGATCTCGGCGCGGCTGATCGTCAACCAGGCGGCGCTGAAGACACAGCAGCGGACGCTGGCACCGCTGGTGGCAGCGCTGGAGCGCGCGGCACGGGCGACATCGGGAGGACAGGCATGAGCTCGCAGAACCTGATCAACCGGCTGGATACGGCCGAAGCGGATTTCGAGGCGCGTTTCACGCGGCTGCTGCACTGGAGCCCGGAACAGGACCAGGGCATCGAGCAGGCGGTCTCGGCCATTCTGGCGGACGTGCAGGCGCGCGGCGACGAGGCGCTGATGGACTACACCCGGCGCTTCGACCGGCTGGATGTCCACGAGGCGGTGGGGCTGCGGCTGTCGCGGGCCGAGCTGCAGGCGGCGCTCGACGGGCTGCCGGCGGCCGAGCGCCAGGCGCTGGAGCGGGCGGCCGAGCGCATCCGCCGCTATCACGAGCATCAGCGGACGTCGTCCTGGATGTACACCGAGGCCGATGGCACCCGGCTGGGGCAGCGCGTGCTGCCGCTGGATCGGGTAGGGCTCTATGTGCCCGGCGGCAAGGCGGCCTATCCGTCATCGGTGCTGATGAATGCCATTCCCGCCCAGGTGGCGGGCGTGAAGGAACTGGTGATGGTGGTGCCCACGCCTGACGGCGTGCGCAACCCGGCCGTGCTGGCGGCGGCCTGTCTGGCCGGCATCCAGGAGGTCTACACCATCGGCGGTGCGCAGGCGGTGGCGGCGCTGGCCTATGGCACCCGTTCCATCCGTCCGGTGGACAAGATCGTCGGCCCCGGCAATGCCTATGTGGCCGAGGCCAAGCGCCGGGTGTTCGGGACCGTGGGCATCGACATGATTGCCGGCCCGTCCGAGATCCTGGTGGTGTCGGATGGTTCGGTGCCGGCCGACTGGGTGGCGGTGGATCTGTTCTCGCAGGCCGAACACGACGAGATGGCACAGGCCATCCTCATTTCTCCGGACGCCGCCTTCCTGGACGCGGTGGCCGAGGCCATTGCCCGCCTGCTGCCCGGCCAGCCACGTCGTGCGGTCATCGGCAAGTCGCTGGCGGATCGGGGCGCGCTCATCCATGTGCGCTCGATGCAGGAGGCGGCCGAGCTGGTGAACCGCGTGGCGCCCGAGCACCTGGAGCTGGCGGTGCGCGATGTGGATGGCCTGCTGGCTGACATCCGTCACGCGGGCGCGATCTTCATGGGCCGCTGGGGCTGCGAGGCGCTGGGTGATTATTGCGCCGGTCCCAGCCATGTGCTGCCCACCATGCGTACGCCGCGCTTCTCGTCGCCGCTGGGGGTCTACGACTTCCAGAAGCGCAGCAGCCTGATCGAGCCATCGGCCACGGGCGCCGACCACCTGGCGAAGGTGGCGGCCACGCTGGCACGCGCCGAAGGACTGGAGGCCCACGCGCAGAGTGCCGAGTATCGGCTGGGCGGAGATGCGCATCAGGCAGCGGCCGGTACAGTCTCGCCTGCCCGGATCGCGGCCCGGGTGGAACGCCACGTGCGCCCCGACGTGCAGCGCATGGCTGCCTACCACGTGGCCGATGCCACCGACGCCATCAAGCTGGATGCGATGGAGAACCCCTGGCGGCTGCCCGGGGCGCTGCAGGCCGAACTGGCGCAGCGTCTGGCGGCACTGGCCATCAACCGCTATCCGTCCGGCAATACCTATACGGCGCTGAAGCAGGCCATTGCCCGGCATGACGGGCTGGATGGCATTGACGGGCTGGTGCTGGGCAACGGTTCGGATGAGCTGATCAGCCTGCTGTGCCAGCTGGTGGCCCAGCCCGGGGCCACGATCATGGCGCCTGCGCCCTCGTTCGTGATGTATGAGATGGGCGCGCGGCTGGCCGGCGTCGGTTTCGTGCCAGTGCCGCTGCGGCCTGATTTCAGTCTGGACCGCGAGGCGATGCTGCAGGCCATCGAGACGCATCGTCCGGCGCTGGTCTTCCTGGCCTATCCGAACAACCCCACCGGCAACCTGTTCGATGCGGACGACGTGCGCGCCATCCTGCAGGCCACCGACGGTCTGGTGGTTCTGGACGAAGCCTATGCACCCTTTGCCGGCGGTGCCAGCTGGCTGTCCCAGCTGCCTGCCTGGCCGAACCTGGCGGTGATGCGTACCTGCTCCAAGTGGGGCCTGG
>CAUVLK010000078.1:0-8690 GCA_963552635.1 uncultured Lautropia sp.
GACCACATGGCCGCTGGATGGTTCGGCCCCTACCGACTGGGCCAGCACCCAGGGCAATGTTCCTTTCGACTGCGACAGCCTGTCGCGTCGCATCCATGGTCAGACGCTGCACGAGACGCTGTTCGTCCCCTTTGCCCGCCAGGTGATGAACCGTGATGCCAGCCACCTGGCCGCGCTGTATCACCGTCTGCCCTGGCTGCCGATGTACTGGCCGCAGACACTGCTGTCCACGCTGAGCAACCATGGCCGCGTTCCCGGCATGCCGGCCACGGTCTTCAACTATCCGTCTCATGGCTCCATTGCTGCCATCTGCCAGAACCTGACCCAGATGGTGCGCAATCATCCGCTCATCACCCTGGTGGAGGACCCGATCCAGCAGGTACGGCGCACGGCCGACCATTTCGTCATCACCACCGCCAAGCACGGCGAGATTCACGCACAGCGCCTGGGCTGGGCCATGACACCGAACCGGGGCATGGCGGTTGCCGGCATGACGGCGCCTGCCGAGAATCCGGAGCGTCTTCCGCTGATGCTGGGCTTCTTCAAGCTGGCGGAATCCCAGGTTCATCAGGTGGTGAGCGTGCTGCATGCCGTGGCCAACGACACCGGCATCTATCGCATCACCAATGCCACCGCCTGCGGCACGCCCACCGATGAAGGCACCATGCGTCTGGTGGTGGAAGCCAACCCGCATCGATTCGCCGCACACCACGTCGGCATTGATCTGAACGACGAAAGTGCCGTCATGCAGGCCATGCTGCGCGACCTCTCGACGATTGGCGTCACCGCTTCTTCCATCCGTCCGATCGGCTTCGAGCTCAAGCGCTTCGACGGTGCCCTGCCGCTGCCCACACCGGCCGCCGTGGCGACCTTCCTGGAGGCCCGCGAGCAGATGCTGCGCGCGCTGCCGGGCATCGAGCCGATGGGCGCCTCGGCCGGCCCCTTCGCCTTCGGCCTGTCGGACCAGATCATCCAGGGCCTGCAGATGGCCCATCGTGTGGACCGGAAGGACGGCACCAGGGCAGAAGCCGTCGAATCTGCGATGGCAGCCTGACAACCCGTGCCTGATGGCGATCCGGACCTCCTGAAGATCGCGCCGTTGCCCAGGCGCCACCGTCCTGTTGGTGCCACCGGCTTCGGCGCGGCAAACCTCCAAACTACGAGACAGACATCATGCTGGTCGATTGCGTGACCCTGCAACTGCCCAAGGTCCATGATCCGCGCGGCAACCTGACCTTTGTGGAGGGCGGCCGCCAGATTCCATTCGACATCCGTCGCGTGTACTACCTGTACGACGTGCCGGGCGGCTCGGAACGGGGCGGGCATGCCCATCTGGCGCTGCACCAGTTCGTCATTGCCATGTCGGGCAGCTTCGACATCGTGCTGGATGACGGTTTCGATCGCAAGCGCTACCACCTGAACCGGTCCTACGAGGGGCTGTACATCCCGCCCATGACCTGGCGCGAGCTGGACAACTTCTCATCGGGCAGCGTGTGCATGGTGCTGGCCTCCGAGGTCTACGACGAGGCCGACTACATCCGGAACTACAGCGACTTCATGCTGGAAGTGCATAGCCGCCATCGTGCGCAGCACCATCATGCACCGCCGGCTGCGCATGTCGGCACCATCACCGGCACTCCTCTTTCAACCCCGGCACCGTCCGCTCCACGACGCGATCCGGCTGAGGCGATCGCTGACATGGAAACAGCCGTCCTGACGCCTGCACCATCCAGATCGACACGTTCCGGATCATTCGATGACGAACTTGTCCTGAACATCACTTGACCCAATACTGTTTCGACGACAGCAACGCCCGGATACACATCCGGGTTTTCTTGTCCATACCCTTTCATCACGCCCCGGTTCTTTCATGAATGCTGCAGCCCCCGTCCCCTTCCTGAACCTGAAGGCCATCAACGAACGTCATCGTCTGGCCTTCCGCGAAGCCTTCGAGCGGGTGATGGACAGCGGCTGGGTGCTGCTGGGCGAAGAAACGGCAGCCTTCGAGGCGGCCTTTGCGGCCTACTGCGGCGTGAAGCACTGCATCTCGGTGGGCAACGGGCTGGATGCCCTGCAGCTGGCGCTGCGAGGCTGGGGAATCGGCGCCGGTGATGAGGTGATCGTGCCCAGCCACACCTACATTGCCACCTGGCTGGCCGTGAGCTACACGGGGGCCACGCCGGTACCGGTGGAGCCCGCTTCGGACGACACCGGCCTGGATCCGGATGCGCTGGCTGCGGCCATCACGCCCCGCACCCGCGCCATCGCGGTGGTGCATCTGTATGGCCGTCCCGTGGACATGGAGCCGATCATGGCCATTGCCGAACGGCACGGCCTGCCGGTGCTGGAAGACGCAGCGCAGGCGCACGGCGCCACCTACCATGGAAAGCGCTGCGGCAGCCTGGGGCATGCCGCCGGCTTCAGTTTCTACCCGGGCAAGAACCTGGGTGCACTGGGCGACGCCGGCGCGGTGACGACCAACGACGATGTGCTGGCCCGGCGCGTGCGCATGCTGCGCAACTACGGGTCGGAACGGAAGTATGTCCACGAGCTGGCGGGCTTCAATTCCCGCATGGACGAGCTGCAGGCGGCCTTCCTGCGCGAGAAGCTGCAGACGCTGGATCGTGACAACCGCCGCCGCGCCGACATTGCCACCACGTATCGGCTGGGCCTGCAAGGGCTACCGGGGCTGGTGCTTCCCCCCGCCGACGACGAGACCACGCGTTCGGCCTGGCACCTGTTTGTGGTGCGGCACCCGCAGCGCGATCGTCTGGCGGCGCTGCTGGCCGAGCATGGCATCCAGACGCTGATCCACTACCCCACGCCGGTGCATCACCAGGGGGCATATCAGGGGCAGCCGGTCAGCCAGCAGTCCTTCCCGCGGGCCGAACGGCTGGCCCGCGAGGTGCTGAGCCTGCCGATGGATCCGACGATCTCGGACCGGCAGGTGCTGCGCGTCATTGCGGCGGTGCGCAGCGCTTGTGTTTCGCTGGGCGAACCTTCATCCAAGGCGGCCTGAGCGGTCTGATTCAGACACTCAGTATCGAAGCCCCATATGCGGCCACTTTCCCGTCGGCACTGAGCAGGGTCATGCCTTCGACCTGAGACTGGGCCACCAGCATCCGGTCGAACGGGTCCCGGTGCAGCCAGGGCAGATTGACCACGGCAGCAGCATGCCTGCCATTGACCTCCAGCTCCCTGTATCCGTTCCTGAGCAGCAATGTCCTGAACAGCAACGGATCGACACGAAAGCCTGGCTTCTGCATCGAGGCCTTGATGGCGATCTCCCAGATGCTCACCGCACTGAAATGGAGCTCGTTGCAGGCATCTTCTATGATGCTTCTGGCAGTCGTGCTCAACTTCCCGGAGTTGCGTGCGCTCCACAGGAGAAGATGGGTGTCGAGCAGGTACTTCATGGTCTGTCAGACGAGAACATCTCCGCGATCTCGTCTGCCATCATGTCGTCGAAGTCATCCGGAATCTCGGGCAAGTCCGGCATGAAGCCGATTCTCCGGGGCGTGATGTCTTCCCCGTCGTACGGCACGAGCTTTGCCATGGGCTTGCCAGCCTTGGCAATGATGACGACATCTCCCTTGCCGACATCCTCCAGCAAACGGGACAGATGCGTCTTGGCTTCGTGAACGTTGACCTGCATCATCGTGGGTCCTTGTCAGCTCTGACTTGGTCAAGTCTACTTGACCAAGCCAGACCCGACAAGAACAACCAACGGATGGTCTCCGGCCAAGGTCAACCCGGTCGACGTGCCATCAGGGGCCAGGTCCCTATGCCGGGCTCCCCCGGCCTCCCCATCTGATCTCATTCCAGAGGAACCGGAACCGGGGAATGCCTTGTGGATCCGGGGCCCGATTCAGCCCAGCGCCTGCAGTCGCGCGATTTCCTTGCGGATGTGCTTGATGGCGGGCGTGACGATGGCGACGAAGTGCGATTCGCGCACGCGGCGTTGCGGCGCGGACTTCATCAGGTAGCCACGTGCCCCCTGGTGCAGCAGTGCAGCCTGGGCGGCACGCAGCGACAGTTCGGCGGCCTCGCCGCGCACCTTCAGCACCTCGATGAAGAACGCATTGCTGGTCTCGAACGGCGTGGCGGCCAGCTTCTGCACGCGGGCCACGATGGCGTCCAGTTCGGCCTGCAGGGCATCGGGCTGATCGTCGAGGAAGCGGTTGACGTGGCCCAGTGAGGCCTCGACTTCACGCATCGAGTCGATGGCCCCCTGGATGACGCCCCAGCCGATGCCGCATTGCAGCAGCACGAAGGCGGCCCGGATGCCGGCCAGATAGGGACGCGCCGGCCAGGCAACGATGTTGCGTGCCGGCACGCGGTGGCCCGAGAAGCCCAGTCCCAGCGTGGCCGAGCCTTCCAGGCCCGAGAAGGTGGGACACGGCGACAGCGAGATGCCGTCGTCCTGGCAGTTGGCCAGGAACATCAGTTCACGCGGGCCGTCATCGGTCTGGACTTCGGCCATGGCGCAGAAATGGTGGTCGGGCCCCAGATTGCTCACCCAGGGCAGCATGCCATCGACGATGAAGCCATCGCCATCGGGCCGGGCCTTCAGCCGGTTCTCCTCGATGCCGGTGATGCTCTTCATGGCGTTGGAGAGCCCGGTACCGCCCATGGCTTCGCCGGTCACGAGCTCCAGCAGCGTGTCCTGCAGCGTCTCGGCATGGGGCGAGCGCTCCAGGTACAGCGCGCAGGCAATCTGGCACCACATCAGGAAGCCGGTGGAGCCGCAGACCTTCGAGACCTCGGCAATGGCCTGGATGGCGCCGGCATAGCTGGCACCGCCCGGCAGGCCGGCCAGCTGGGCACGGAAAGCCCCGGCTTCCCCCAGCTGCTGCATGATCTCCTTCGGATACAGCCCCCGGTCGATGTCATCGACGATGGCTGCCAGCGGGCCCTGTGCGATTTCCCGCACGGCCTCCAGCATCTCGGCATCATCGGGACGGTCGATTTCCTCGGCCAGCGATGAAAGGTGTTCGACGGTTTCCTGTTCCAGGACAGCAGTGGACATGGGGACTCCCAGAAAGAGACGGCGCAGCCAGCGAACGGCGGCGCCTGGGCAAAAGGACTGCGAAAGGGCCGATGGCGTGACGGCATTCGTCACGCCACAGCGGACCTGCATCGGCGCCCGGACCGCTCAGGATCCGGGGCCTTCCCGACCGTTCGACGCTTCGATGAAGCGGACAGCGGGAGCAACCGATCAGGCCAGTTCGATGCTGAAGGGCACCGGGTTGCGGATGGTGTTGGCCACCGGCGAGTAGAAGTTGGCGTGCTGGACGATGTCATTGAGCTCTTCGCGGGTGGCGTCGCCCTCGATGACCACCTTCACGCGCACTTCCTGGAAGCCCATCTCGGCCGGCTTCTTCTCGGCACCGCCTGCACCCCAGGCCGCCGGGTTGCCGATGTCGCCTTCAAGGAAGAGTTCCAGCTTGCTGAGCTTGACCTGGCGCAGCGTGGCCACGGCCGTGATGCCCACGCCCAGGCAGCCACCCAGGGCGGACAGCACGATCTCGCCCGGGGCGGGTGCGGTGTTCTGGCCGAACAGGTGCAGCGGCTCATCCACCACCACGGCGGCGTGGTCACCCACGTAGCTGAGCGAGCGGTACTGGCCTTCCATGACGGTGTGGACCTTGTTGGTGCCACGGGCGTTGGGGTTGTTGCGGCCCTTCTCGGCAAAGGCCAGCAGGCCGTCGCGGTCGATGGGGCGCAGGTAGGTCTTGACGGTTTCGGTCATGTTTTTCTCCCGGAGATTCGTTCAGTTATTCAGGACTGCAATGGTGGCGATTCTGGCACCGGGCTTCATCGGGAGATGGATATGGATATGCGGGAAATGAATATGTGTCGTATCAGGAGCCTCGACCGCCGGGTCCGGCAGGACAGCGCAGCTTCTCAAGAGCCTGTGCGCTAGGCGTCCCAGGGCGCCGCCGGCAGCGTGGGGTTTGTCGCGTGATGAAACGTGAATTGGGGTAGATTCAATGGCATGGCAGCTTCTCCTCCACGACACCGGAAAGGGACATCATGAAGATCACCAGCTTTGGCGAAGTACTGTGGGACAACCTGCCCAGCGGGAAGAAGCTGGGGGGCGCACCGCTCAATGTCCTGGTCCGTCTGCGGGCCCTGGGCGCCGACTGCGCCATCATCAGCAGCCGCGGAGCGGATGCGGATGGCGACGAGATCCAGCGACAGATCGAGGGAAAGGACGTCTCGACGGCGCTTTTGCAGGTCTGCCCGGATCAGCCCACCAGCCTGGTGGAGGTGAAGATCAACAACTGCGGCGTGGCCACCTACGACATCGTGTACCCGTGCGCCTGGGACCGGATCGAGCTTCGGGAAGAGGCGCTGACCCGGGTGGCCGAGTCGGATGCCTTCATGTTCGGCAGTCTGTGCACGCGGGATCCGGTGACGCGCCGGACGCTGGAAACGATCCTGGACCGGACGGCAGGCACGGACACGTTCAAGGTGTTCGACGTGAACCTGCGCCAGCCGCACTACACGCACGAGCGGGTGCTGAGCCTGATGAAGCGGGCGGACATGGCCAAGCTCAACGACGACGAGTTGTACGAGCTGGCAGTGGCTTTCGGCTCGAAGCACCGCTCGATCGACCAGAACGTGCGCTTTCTGGCGCGGCTGGCGGGTCTGGAGCGGCTGTGCGTGACGCTGGGACCGCACGGGGCGCTGTATTTTGCCGACGACCAGATGCATTTCCACACGGGCTTCCGGGTGGAGGTGGCCGACACGGTGGGCTCGGGCGACAGCTTCCTGGCCGGTCTGGTCTACAAGCTGCTCAACGGCGCCTCGCCCGACGAATCGCTGGACTTTGCCTGCGCGCTGGGAGCCATGGTGGCGACCCACATCGGGCCGACGCCGACGATCGAGACCGAGGAGATCGAGCGCTTCCGCCACCCGGTCTGAGCGATCACGGGGCTGCACCTGCCTGCATCCGGCCGGGAGCGCAGGCAGAGATGGGAAGGCGTCACCCGGGTGGGTTCACCGTCCTGCGGATCTTCCGCTGCGCTGGCCCTGGAGGCATGCCGGCGGCATGGCGTGGCAGCCCCTCAGGAACACGGTTGATTCGTGTCAACATGGCGGCTGCCATGCGCGTTGAGTGAGAAGAATTCGCGGACCGATGGTTCATTGTCGGACATGTTCGGCCAGGCATAGGCCGCTTTCTTCTTTCCCGCATGAGCGCTCCCCACAAGACCCGCGCCGGCACGGCCGGGCGATCCCGTTCATGGCGTCGCTGGCTGGCGATGCTCACGGCACTGCTCCTGCTGGCCGTGAGCGGCTGGTGGTGGTGGCGTCCACCACCGGTGACACCCCCCACGGCCCGGGTGACCCGAGCGGACATCCAGCTGTTGATCACGGCCACGGGCACGGTGGAGCCGCGCCGTTACGTGGATGTGGGTGCGCAGGTCTCGGGTCAGGTCAAGCGCATCCACGTGCAGGTGGGTGACGATGTGAAGCGCGGCCAGCTGCTGATGGAGATCGATCCGGATGTGCAGCAGGCCGTGGTGGAAGGTGCCCGTGCGTCGCTGGCGTCGCTTCAGGCGCAAGAGGTGGAGCAACGTGTCCAGATGCGGCTGGCCACCCAGCAGCTCAAGCGGCGGCGGCGCCTGCTGAAGCAGGATGCAGCCACCCGCGAGGACCTGGAGAACGCGGGGGCAGCGCTGGAAATGGCACAGGCCCGCATCGCCAGCCTGCAGGCGAAGATGCAGGAAACACGTGCCACGCTGCGCGCCGAGGAGACCCGCCTTTCGTACACGCGCATCTATGCACCGATGGACGGCACGGTCATCGCGCTGGAGGCCCGCGAAGGCCAGACGCTGAACGCCACCTACCAGACGCCCCGGATGATGCGCATCGCCGACCTGGCGACCATGACGGTCCGCTCCCGGGTGTCCGAGGCCGATGTGCAGGGCGTGACCGCGGGAATGCCGGTGTGGTTCAGCCCGCTGGTGGCACAACTGGGCCACGAGGAGGCGCCCCGACGCTGGCACGGCAAGGTGCGGCAGGTGCTGCCGGCACCGGACCTGCCGGCCGGCAGCAGCCAGGGTGATGGCGGCCAGGACAGCAGTGCATCCGCCACGACCCCGACGGTGGTCAACTACACGGCCCTCTTCGATGTGGACAACACCGACGGGGTGCTGCGGCCGCAGATGACGGCTCAGGTGTCGTTCGTGGCACGTTCGGCACCGGGCGTGCTGGCGGTACCGATGGCAGCGCTGGAACGACAGCCGGATGCCCCGCCGGGCACCTACCGGGCCCGGCTGCGCCTTGCCGATGGCAGCGCCCTGCAGCGCACGGTGCGCATCGGCGTGACCGACCTGGTGCTGGGCGAGGTGCTGGAAGGGCTGGACGAGGGAGATGAGGTGCTGCTGAACGTCGCACCTGAGGCCTCCCCGGACGCGTCGGGCATCGTCGTTGACCCCGGCCCTGGCATGGTTGTCCCGGGAGCCTGACCGGGCGAGACCGGGACGCGGGAGACACAGGACGCGCCACGAAGGCGGGACATGGCGGACATGGGAAAGGGGCGAGGCAGTCCCGGATGCCCCGGTGCGTGGGAGGCAGGACATGAAAGGCGGGACGTGGGAAGGGAGGCAGCCATGGCGGCACCGGTACTGATCGAGCTGCGTGAGGTGCGCAAGCGTTTCGGGGGGCAGGACGGGGTACCG
>CAUVLK010000079.1:0-8665 GCA_963552635.1 uncultured Lautropia sp.
TGCACTTGGCAATTAAGTCGCGTGCGTTTTCGAAGTAATTATTTCCTTCATAAATTAATGGAAGAAGCCCTGCTGTGACTAGCGTCAGCATGGGTTTCGTGCTTCCTTTGTCGATCCGCTCAATGTCGAGGTGGAAGCAAGATTCAAATCCTTTTGGTACGCGCTTTCTCCCGGGGTTTTCGGTTAAATATAGGTGCTTGGCTAGTTCGATAATGAACCGTTCGTACGCAGCGAGATCACGCGCGACGTCAATAGGTAACGTGTGCTCGTCAAAGCGTTTTCCGGTAAATCTTGGTTGTGAGAACTCAGTTTTCATATGTCCTCGATTTTTTGATTGCGCTGGGGGTAGTTTATTTCTTGGGGTGTGCTCAAACTATCTCCTTAAGGATCATACCTGATGGGTAGTGAATTTCAATAAATTGTTGCTCAGCTGTATCGCGGGTACGGCCTGATTGTTACGTGTTGTTAAATTACGAGAGCTGTCGATGCCGCCTGCTGATATCTGCTACGACTCGAAGGGCCCATCAGGGGCCTTTCCTCATCTCAACCTAAAACCAGACAGACTATCGATCAACCTCAGAACCAATAGCCGAAATTCAGCCGAACCTCACCCGGCTCAGGCAGGCCGGAGACGCCATATCGCTAGCTGCGGCTCCCCAGATCACCGGGGTGTCCGGAATAAGGCTTCACTCCTTCCTGATCCCCCGTCTGTTCTCTTTCCGATAAAACACATACAACCAGCCGCAAGCGATCAGATAAAGGCCATAGCAGAAAAGGCGTTCAAGCCAGGTCTCGGTTCGCCAGTATCTCAATGCCACCGAAAATTGTTCGGGTGGTACAACAACGGTTTGCTGTTTCCCGTCTTCCCGAAATTCAATCTTTCTTATCGCCAGGCGCTGTAAAGTGCCTTTGTAATGCAATGGCGTGTAAAGACGGACGCCTTCAATGCTGATGATCTTTTCCGGGCGATGGTTGTCTAAAAACTGGTTTCCTTGCTCGTCAAGAAAACGGGGGGCGTTCACGGAATAACTCCGCCCGCCATGTTCCAGTCCAAAAAAGGCGGGGCGTGTTGGTGGGGCGTATTTGATGTTGCCACTCAAGTGAACGGCTTCTTCGCACATGGGCTGGAACAGGCTCAGTACCAGCGTGCTGCCCAGCAAGACCAGCAGAACGCTCAGCAGTATCACGGCCACAGTTAACTCAGCTTTGCTTATTCTGGGCATCACGTTCCCATCTTCCATTCATGTGCCGTCATTGTGCAAAGAAAAAGCCCCCGAAGGGGCTTTCTCTCATGTCAAACGACAATCCATTCAGCTATCGAACAACACCTCAGAACCGATAGCTGACATTCAGCCGGACATCACGTCCGGGTTCCGGAAGGCTGGAGACGCCGGAGCGCTGGCTGTGGCTCTTGTAGTACTTGTTGAACAGGTTGTTGACCGCGAAGTTGACGTTCAGGTCGTCGGTGCCGAAGGGCTTCCAGTTGGCGTACAGGTCGTTGACGCCATAGCCGCTGCGGCGAACCAGTTCGGGCGTGGCAGATGAGCCGCGCGAGCTGGGGATGTAGCCAGCGCTCTGCACGAAGCGGCCGCGCCAGCCCACTTCCACGTTGGGGTTCTCCAGCTGGTAGGCCAGGCCGGTGGTCCAGGTGCGGCCAATCGGGATGGCGGTGCTGGTCGAGTCGGCCACTTCGCCGTCCAGCTTGGGCTTGCTGTAGGCCACGCCGGCGCGCGTGGTCCAGTGGCCGAAGGCGTAGGCGGCGCTCAGTTCGTAGCCGTGGTTCTTCAGCGTGCCGCTGTTGAACAGGCGGTAGTAGCCGATATTCTGACGCCCTTGGCAGGGGGTACCAGCCGTGCTGATGCACTGGTAGTCCTGGTGGTTCTTCGTGTTCTGGTGGAACACGGTGGCGGCCAGGCGCAGGGCCTGGGAGGGCGTGTAGGTGACGCCGGCTTCCAGGGTGTGGGCGCGTTCGGCTTCCAGCTTGTCGTCGGCGATGATGCGGCGGCCGCCGGCCAGCATGGCTTCGTACAGGCGCGGGCTACGGGTGGCGTAGGACAGGCCGGCGTTGAACGACACCTGTTCGTTCAGGTCATAGATGGCGGCAATGCTGGGGTTGATCTGGCCGTCGGAGACTTCGCTGCGGCCGGAGGTGCGCATCTTGAAGTGGTCGTAGCGCAGGCCGGTGGTGAGCGTGACGGGGTGCAGGTTCCAGATGCCTTCGGCATAGACGCCGTAGTCGGTCTTGCGCTCGTTGACGGTGTCCAGAACGACGCCATTGGACAGGCGGTCAGGCGGGGTGGATTCCTGGCGACGCAGGTTCACGCCGTATTTCAGGATGTGCTCGTTGAGCAGGTAGGTGTCCAGGTTGATGTTGGCGCCAAGCGTTTCCACTTCGCTGATGCCGGGCTGCTCCTCGTCGAAGCTGTTCAGCTCGGAGGTCATCCGGTAGACATCGGTCTCGACCTTGTCCACCGGGCCCAGGTTGCGGCCGGTGTAGGCCAGGCGGGTGGTGTTCTGGGTGTAGATCTTGTAGTGGGGGGCGTTGTTGGCTTCGTTGCCATCCTGCGAGAAGTCGAATTCCTCACGCAGGGCACGCCGACCGTGGGTCTTTTCCTGGCGGTGGCTCAGTTCGATGCGGTTCTGCTCGTCCAGCGCGTAGCCGAACTTGGCCAGCAGGCCGCGCTGTCCCAGGCCGCTGTTCTGCACTTCGCGTTTGGCACTGCCGCCGGACTTGTAGTTCTCGTCCTTCACCCAGTTGGTGTTGACGAGGGCGTCCAGTGCGCCGAACTGGCCATAGGCGGCCACGCCGGCATTGCGGCCCTTGTTGCTGCCGAAGCCACCGTTGATCTTGAAGCCCACGGTCTGGCCGGGGCGCAGCAGGTCCTTGGCCGAGGCGGTGCGGGCCACGATGGCGCCGCTGGTGGCACCGATGCCGGCCGAGGCTGAGCCCGCGCCTTTCTGGACCTCGATGTCCTTGATGAGCGCGGGATCCAGCAGGAAGCGGCCGTTGTGGTGGAATATCTGCGTGTCGGAATAGGTGTTGTCGACCTTGATGTCGATCTGGTCCTGACCCATGCCGCGGATGGTGACCCACTGCGAAGTGCCGTTGCCGCCGCCGAAGTTGATGGAGGGCTCGGCCGAGAGCACTTCCTTCATTTCATTGGCGGTGCTTTCTTCCAGCGCCTTGAAGTTGACCTTCTCGGTGGAGGAGGCCGCCTTTTCGATGGCGTAGATGGTCTGGAGCTGGGTTTCGGTGGGGGCGGTGGACTGGGCGTGCGTAAAGGTGCTGATGAGCGCCAGCGGCACGGCCTTCAGGCCGAGAGAGACGCAGTGTGAACGGAGTTTCATGTCTTGGGCGTCAGAACGGGGTGGAATGGTCAAGGGCAGCCCGCATGGACTGCGCAATGTGTCAGCGCCCAAGTATAAGTGCAATTCTCGTTTACATTACGCTTCCCTTAATGCGATTCACGCAGACATGCCCCGTTTTAGCAGCCACTGGCTGAACGGCCAGTCCACGCTGTCCAGCAGGTTCTTGGTGATGAGCCCCAGTTCGGTGTCACCCTCGATGCGCAGCTTGCGGTTGAAGAACAAGGTGTCGGGGTCTTCCTCGCGCATCATCATGCGCAGGAAGTCGATGCCGTTGGCGGCCAGTCGCAGGTCGGGGGCGCCGTCGTAGTCCTGATCCAGGAACTTCTGTTCGTTGGCGCCAAAGCGCACCTTGATGCCGGCGTCCAGCACGTCGATCTCGAACTTCCTGCCGGCAAAGAGGCTCATGTCGGCGGGCAGCAGGCCCTTCTTCAGCATGGTGTTCAGCGCCAGCACCAGGGCAAGGCGCGGCGGCCGGCCGGGCAGGTGGGCCACGATGCGGCTCACCCAGGCGGGGGCGATGATCTCAGGCAAGGGCATGGCTTTCCTCCTTCAGGGCCTCGATGCCGGGCAGTCCGCGCCAGTAGCCGTCCACGGGCGTGCCCACGGCCAGGCGGGTGAGTTCGGGCTGCACGTCGGCCCAGGTGGCCTTGCCGTCCAGCACGTCGCGGTGCAGGCGGATGATCTCCGGCATGTTGTGCAGCTGGGGCGAGAGCCGCAGCAGGCGCACGCCCATGGCCTGCAGTTCCTGGTGGTGCGGCAGCAGGGTCTGGCTGCCGTAGGACATGGTCTGGATGCCGTTGATGGTGAGGAACGGCTTGCCTTCGCGGGTCTTCAGCACCAGGCCGTCTTCGTGGTCCAGACAGCGGAATTCGCAGTGGTCCTTGTTGAGGTTGTAGTGGCGGGCGGTGAAGCAGCGCGACGAATAGGCCAGCGGCATGCGGCCCCAGCCGAACAGTTCGGTCTCGATGCCTTCGGTGGCCGCCAGGATGGTGGCCAGCTTGTCGTGGCTGAGTTCGGTGGGGGGCACCCAGCGGAAGGCGCCCAGCTCGCGGAACACGCCCAGCGTGGTCTCGTTGTAGATGTTGAGGCTGGCGCCGGCCACGAAGGGAATGTCGTGCTCGCGGGCCAGCCGTACCGCGCCCATGTCGTTGGCCTCAACCTTGAAGCGGTCCTGCCCGGTGATCTTGCGCAGCCGCCTCAGGTCGGTCTCGCTTTCCAGCAGCACCTGCGACGACAGGATGACTTCCTTGCCGCTGTCGGCCAGGTTCTCGGCCAGGCCATACCAGTCGGCAAAGCGCATCTTCTGGCGGCGCGAGCACACGACTTCACCCAGATAGATGGTGTCCACCGGGGCATCCAGCATCGAGACATAGAACTCCAGCAGCGTTTCCTTCTGCCAGAAGAACTGGATGGGACCCAGCGACAGCCGGATCGGGCTCCGGGATTGGATCGGTTCGCTCATCGTGCCTGTCTCCTCATTTCCACGGCCGGTTGTAGGCGCCCAGCGTGGTCTGGTGTCCTTCGGATACCTTGCCCAGGGTCTTGCTCCAGAGCGGATCGACCCGGAAATGCGACGGGTCGGCCGCGGCGGCATCCAGCGCCTTGCGCAGCGTCTGGGTGACCTGGGCGGTGTAGGTGGGGCTGCGCTGGCGGCCCTCCACCTTGATGGCGGCCACGCCGATGCCGATGAGATCGGGCAGCATTTCCATCACGTTCAGGCTGGTGGGCTCTTCCAGCGCATAGTACGTGGCGTCGTTCACCTCGAAGCGGCCCTTGCACAGCGTGGGGTAGCCGGCCGGCTCCTTCGGGTTGTAGCGGTCAATGAGGACGTGGTTGAGTCGCACGTCCATGCGGTCGGGAAGCTGTTCCCACCGCACGGCCTTGGCGGGCGAGCACACGCCCTGCATGTTGGGCGATTCGCCCGTGGCGTAGCTGGACAGGATGCAGCGGCCTTCCACCATCACGCACAGGCTGCCAAAGCCGAACACCTCGATTTCCACGTCGGTGTTTTCGATGACGTGCTTGACCTGGCTGAGGGTGAGCACGCGGGGCAGCACGGCGCGACGGATGCCGAACAGCTCCTTCATGAGGTTGATGGCCTCGTAATTGGTGGCCGACCCCTGCACCGACATGTGCAGCCGCAGGTTGGGGTGGCGCTCGCGGGCATAGGCCATGATGGCCGGATCCGCCACGATGATGGCGTCGGCGCCCAGCAGCACGGCGGTATCGACGGCAGCGTGCCAGCGCTTCACTTCACCCGCCTGGGCAAAGGTGTTGATGGCCATGAGCACCTGACGGCCGCGCGCATGGGCATAGGCCACGCCTTCCTGAGCGGATTTCATGTCGAAATTGAGCCCCGGGAAATTGCGCGCGTTGGTGGCGTCCTTCAGGCCCATGTAGACCGTGTCCGCGCCATTGTCCACCGCCGTCTTCAGGGCAGGCAGGTTGCCCGCAGGGCATACCAGTTCCGGAATCCTTCGCATTGTCTCTTCCTGTAATTTCGACGGTGAAAACCTGTCGATCATAGTGCAGGAGGATTTTCGGCTCAAGGCATGGCCGTTGATCCGGATCAAATGAAGGTTGGATGATCAAGGCATCTGATTTTGTTCACTAGTGATCAATTTGAACGTTAAGTTATGACTTATCGAAATATGAACTTGTGATTGATTGATTATTAAGTGTTGATCGATCGGTGGGCGTGTGATCGTAGTCGGCTTATTCGTTGATCGATGAGCTATCTGGGCAGTAGTGTGGCGATTGAGACTTCTGTCACCTGTGATTGCGTGGGGCGTCTTCTAGTTCTTGGGGCTGATAGGAGCGTAGATTGTTCGGAGGCGTCTCCGTTGTGGTCTGAAAGGTCTGTGGAGTGGCGGATTGATTGAGTGGTGCTCATTGTTGCGGAAGGAGTGTTATGGATTGGAAAGGGTTTAATTGTGGGGTGGATGCATCATCCACATACTGAACCCTCCCGTTGGGGGTTACGATTTAGGGTCTGGTCATTTCAGATTAGGGGGTATTGTGGAACTGGGTCTCAGTAAGTTAGAAGAAAGTCCGCCTGATTTGCCGAGGCTTATTCAGGATGTTTTGGCGGAACTTGGGTATGAGGAAGATGCTGTGGAGGTGGCCAAACGGGTCCGTCGCCTGGACATTGGACTGCCAGCTGAGGATGAGTTCTCGGTCGTGTGCGCTTGGCTTGGGAAGTGCGAGCTCTTGCACAAGCTCGATCAATGCCAAGTTCCCGTGGGGTCTAAGAAATATTTCCAAGTACCTGATTTGCTAGCAAAGTTCTCGACACAATCTAGCCAATCCCCTGTGTTGATCGAGGTAAAGTCGAAGAACGAAAAACTTTTGTCATTCAAGCCAGAATACTGGAAGGGGTTGCAGAATTACGCTGAGCTGATGGGAATGCCGCTCCTAATCGCGTGGAAATTTTATGGTATATGGATATTGTTCGAGGCGCGGCACATGAAGAAGGCTGTCAAGAACTTCAATATAAATTTTTCAGATGCCATAAGGGAGAACTTGCTGGGCGTTCTGGCTGGTGACGTTGCATATAAGATTGGAGCTGGTGCGGGAGTGCATCTTCGGCTTCGAAAAGATGAGTTGCTTCGCACCGAGGTGGGGGATAATGGTCGTGAAGAAGAGTGGAGGTTTGTAATTGATGATGTGAGTTTTACTGATTATATGGGTGGGGCGCTGGGTAGAGAATTAGGCAGAGATATCCAATCTCTGTTTGCTACATGGGACCTAGAGGACAAGGAGCTTCATAATGACACCCACGTCTACCTGAGTTTCGTTGCAGGGAAAGAGGGGGTGCAGTTCGCCCACGCGGCATTGGTTAGGTTGCTGAACTGGGAATCATGTCGCGATGGTAGACCACACTGGCGTAGGCTATTGAAAGAAGAGAAAATTACAGAAAGCGTGACGAGCTTCACCGCTGCGCTCTATGCTGCCCATGGTCAGAAGGTGGTTTCTCACATTTTTCACCAGTTTCCGCACACCATGCCGGGGTTTTTACCATCGAAAGAAGGGATTTTTGATTCATTCACTCCCTGAAGTACTGGAAAAGCGCGGATGCCCAGTGTTTGCTGCCCATTATCTGTGCAGTTAGTACGTTGGGGGCGTGTGTCTTGGACCGGTTCCGTTTCCACGACTCTTCCATCGTAGGGCTGGATCAGGTCCAAGATTAGTACCGATTAATGGTGAAGCGCCCGCACAGGTCGGCGTCGAGCTTGGCTTTAGCGTGGGTAGGGGAGGTAGCGCAACCACCCCTTGCTGCTCTGGTGCGGCAGCTCACCTGAAAGAACGGCAGCAGGAGGCCAGCAAGGCAGACGCGGCGCCGGAAAAGCAAAAGGCCACCGCGAGGGTGGCCTTCTGGAATCTGGTGCCGGTGAAGAGAGTCGAACTCCCGACCTTCGCATTACGAATGCGCTGCTCTACCAACTGAGCTACACCGGCTTGGTGTTGAGCCTGCGATTCTAACCCGAAACCGGGGCGGTTTGGCAAGTCCGTCGGATGCGGGCCTGTTGGCGTGCGGCTGGGGCGAGACAGTGACGGTGTGAATGGGCGTTTCCGGGTGACGGGCGGGGCCTTCAGATCGGCGCTCTGGCCAGAAACTCCGCCACCGTCGGCCACTGCAGCCGCACACGCAGCTCGCGCTTCAGGCGGCGGGAGTCCAGCCGGCGGGATTCGCGCATGAAGCTCATCCGCACTTCAGACAGGGTTTGGGTCAGTTCGGCCCGCGAGTGGCGTGGGGGACGGGGCAGGCCCAGGCGGTCGGCCACCTGGTCCAGGTAGTCGCCCAGGGTCATCTGGCTGTCATCCACGGCGTTGATGACGCGCTGGCGCGGGCCGCGCAGCAGGGCGGTGCGGGCGATGCGGACCAGGTCGTCGGCGTGGATGTGGTTGGTGATCACGTCGTCGGCCGGAATCAGGGCCGGTACCTGCTGGCGCAGGCGCTCCACAGGCAGGCGGTCGGCCGCGTAGATGCCGGGCACGCGCAGCACGAGCGCGGGCAGCGGTGGCTGCTGCAGGCGACGGTGGCGCGCGCCAGAGACGCAGGCACTGTCCCGGTGGGCGCCGTCGGCACGGGAGCTGCTGGCGAGGGGGCGGCCAGCGCGACAGCTACCGGTATTGGAACCGTCAGGACGATGGATGCCGAAGCGCACCTGCCTCTCGGCGTCCACCCGGCGGCGGGCGCGGTCGGTCAGCGGCTGCAGCGTGTCGGTCTCGCGGGTGAAGGCGCCGCCCCGGTCGCCGTAGACGCCGGTGGTGGACAGGTAGACGAGGCGCGGGG
>CAUVLK010000080.1:0-8608 GCA_963552635.1 uncultured Lautropia sp.
TTAAACAAATGTTGTCGACATCAAACCAACACCCGCTGAAAAAACAGGCAATCGAGCGAATACATTAGCACTGTTCACGAATATTCACACTGAAAACGCTGTCACAACAAGAGTCAGCGAAGTCCATACCGTCATGAATCCGCTGTCGTCGTATGCTCGATGCCGTTCATCAGCATAGAGATAGCGAATGATCACAACAGATGACGGAAGCATGAACCTCGTGTTCAAAAGCAGCGACATCTGTCGCTGTGAATCCCGGTCATGCTGATGATCGTCGATGATCCGGGAATGGACAGCAAGAAGATTCAAATCTTCTTGTGTTTGTCAAGGCCCCGTTGCCGGCAAACTCGCTGCCCATGTCGTCCTGAATGGAGATCCTGCATGCTTTGTTGTAACCGAAAGTAATTTCATACAGCGCTCATAGACCCCCTGAACCGTTTCCCGGCCGGCTCCGCGACCTGGGTACAGGACGCGAGGCCCCTTCTCTCGATCCTTTCCGTCCATTTCCATTCCTAACCCGTCGACACTCATGAACAAGCCCTCGTCCAGAAAGTCCTCGCTTGCCATCGGCCTGCTGGCCCTGATGACCGTCAGTTCCCCCCTTCAGGCGCAGAGTGCCGGTGACGCCGTCTGCGCGCAGCCTGCCCGAATGATTGCCGACCAAGGCTGGGGAGATGGCTATCTGGCGGGAATCAACCCGTCCTGGACGTGGTCACACGCAGGCTATTCGATCAGCGCCCGGGGTGGCTGGAATCACTGGCCGTCGTGGGAGAAGCAGCGCCTGCCGCAGTTCCGTGGCGTGGGCGGCACCTGGAACCGGCTGATGCCCTGGTTCGTCATCTCGGGCCCGCAAGGCAGTCGCAGCCCGGCCCACATCCAGGTAGGTCGGATGTCGGTGTTCTATTTCTCGCGCAGCACGCAGCGCTGGCAGCTGCTGGCCAGGGACATCCGTCCCGAGATCGGCACCTGCACGGCCAACACGGCCCTGACCGACTGCCACATGACCAGTTCGCCGGCGGCCACCGCCTATTCCCCGAACCCCCTGCACGGCTGGTTCAACTTCGTGAGCATTCCGGGGGATGTGCAGGCCATCTCGGTCAGCGTGCAGGCCCGACTGATCAGCGGTGGCCGTGCGCTGATGACGGTAGGCGCCGACTACTACCCGCCGGCTCACATCAGCATGCGCGGCGTGGCGATCCCGGCAGCAGGCAATTCGGCTCCGAAATCGCTGCGCAATGGCTGGACGACGGTGACGATGACGACGCTGGCCAACCAGACCAACGACGACACGGGGATCAGCCACGAGGTGCTCTACCGCAACGCTCCCGCCTGCAGCAGTCCGGCGAGCTGATCACTAGCGCGCCCGGCGCTCGGCCGGGCGCCCGCTGGCCTCAGCCTCCGTTGGCCAGGCCGCTTTCCACCATCTCGGCGGCGCGCAGCACCGCCCGAGCCTTCATCTCGGTCTCCTGCCACTCCTTCTCGGGGACCGAGTCATAGACGACCCCGGCTGCCGCCTGGACGTTCAGGATGCCGTCCTTGAGCACGCCGGTGCGGATGGCGATGGCCACGTCCATCTCGCCCGAATAGCTGAGGTAGCCGCAGGCGCCGCCATAGATGCCGCGCTTGACGGGCTCCAGCTCCTCGATGAGTTCCATGGCCCGCACCTTGGGAGCACCGGTGAGCGTGCCGGCCGGGAAGGTGGCACGCAGCACGTCAATGGCGTCCATCTCTTTCTCGAGCTGACCCTGGACGTTGGAGACGATGTGGATGACGTGCGAGTACTTCTCGATGGCCATCTGCTCGGTGACCTTGACAGTGCCGGTGCGGGCCAGGCGACCGATGTCGTTGCGGGCCAGGTCGATGAGCATCAGGTGCTCGGCACGCTCCTTCGGGTCGGCCAGCAGTTCCTCGGCCGCTCGGGCGTCGTCGGCTTCGGTCAGTCCCCGCTTGCGGGTACCGGCGATGGGCCGCAGGATGACACGCGGCTCGGGGCCCTTCTCCTGGCGCACCAGGATCTCGGGCGAGGAGCCCGCCACGTGGAAGTCCCCGAAGTCGTAGTAGTACATATAGGGGGACGGGTTGATGGAGCGCAGCGCCCGGTACAGTGACAGCGGCGAATGAGCGAAGGGCTTGCGCAGCATCTGGCCGATCTCCACCTGCATCAGGTCGCCAGCAATGATGTGCTCGCGGGCCACGGCCACGGTGGCGAGGTAGTCTTCCTTGGCGAACGGGCGCTCAATGGGCGTATGCGCGGCCTGGTCACCGCCACCCATCACCAGGTCCTCGGGAGCCAATGCCGCATTGCGCATCCGCATGCGCAGCTCATGCAGCCGCTCACGGGCCTTGCCGTAGGCTTCGGGCTCGGACGGATCGGCATAGACGATGAGATAGATCATGCCGCTGAGGTTGTCGATGATGGCCAGCTCGTCCACCACCAGCAACAGCAGGTCGGGCACGCCGATGGGGTCGGGTTTCTCGACATTGCCGACCTTGGGCTCGATGAAGTGCACCACGTCGTAGCCGAAATAGCCGGCCAGACCACCACAGAAGCGCGGCAGCCCGGGCAGCAGGTGGACGCGGTTGCGGCGCTGGTACTGCTGCACGAAAGCCAGCGGATCGCCCTCAACAGCCTCGATCACCTGACCGTCACGCACCACCTCGATGTGGGCGCCCTTGGCGCGGATGACGGTGCGGGCCGGCAGGCCGATGAAGGAGTAGCGGCCGAAGCGCTCGCCGCCCACTACTGATTCGAGCAGGAAGGAATTTCGACGGTTGGCAGAGTCAGTCAGCTTGAGATAGAGGCCGAGCGGGCTGTCCAGATCGGCCAGCGTCTGCAGCATGACGGGGATGCGGTTATAGCCCTGTGCTGCCAGCGCCTTGAATTCGAGTTCGGTCATTTGCGATGTCTGGGAAAGATCTGCAGAACGGGCAAAGCATACCAGTCCATCGGCGCATGAGCGTACCCTCCGAAGGCGCATGTCCCCAGAAGATGGAGGCATGGGCGCCATCAAGGGCACCCGGCAAGGCAGAAACCCGCCCTTACGGTTTCGACGACGGGGCGGTGGGTGTCAGCCCCCGCGACAGCTCCAGCCAGGTGGCCAGCTGATCCAGGTCCTCGACCGTGGCGTCGGCATCGACCGAATCCAGCGGACGCCCCTCGTTGTAGCCGTAGGGCAGCATCACCACCGGCATGTGGGCGGCCCGCGCCGCTTGGGCATCGTTGAGCGAGTCGCCCACCATCAGCACCTGACCGGGAGCCAGGTACCAGCGATGGGCTGCCTCCAGCAACGGCCCCGGATCCGGCTTCTTGGTGGGCAGTGTGTCGCCGCCAATGAAGAAGTCGAAATACTGGCGCAGATGGAAGTGCAGCAGCAGCGGCTGGATGTATTCCTGCGGCTTGTTGGTGACGCAGGCCATGGGCAGGCCGATGTCGGCCATGCGCTTGAGGCCGCTGGCCACACCCGGATAGAGGCGTGCCTCCTTGCCGTTGCAGTGCCGGTAGTGCGCATGGAAGCGCTTGCGCGCGTGCGCGAAGGCATCGGAGCCTTCCTCGGTGGGTTGCCCGGCCGCCTCCAGCATGCGCAGGATGAGGCGATCGGCCCCCTTGCCCACGTAGGTGCCCACCTCGTCCACGGGGCGCGGTGCCAGCCCCAGATCGACCAGCATGCCGTTGGCCGCTGCGGCCAGGTCGGGGATGGTGTCCAGCAGCGTGCCGTCCAGGTCAAAGCACAGGGCACGCACGGCAGCCAGCCGGAGCTGCATCCCGGCTGGCAGGGAGGATGACGACGGGACGTTGGCTTGTGACATGGCGGCTGGCTCCTGTAATGGCAGCAGATGCCCGCAGGCAGGGGCTTGCGCTTTTGCCCCTGAGCCCATGAAGTACCCAGGGGCAGCCAGAGCCGGCCTGCGGACCTGCGGCTCTAGGCCAGCGCCTCGCGGAAGCGTTTCAGGACTCCATGGTACCCCCCGTCCGGATCGGGCGCGCCGAAAACCGCCGAACCGGCCACGAAGGTATCGGCCCCTGCGGCGGCGATCTCGGCAATGTTGTCGACCTTGACGCCACCATCGACCTCCAACCAGATGTCGCGACCGCTGCGCGCCTTCTCGGCATCGATGCGCTGCCGTGCGTCACGCAGCTTGGCCAGCGTTCCGGGGATGAAGGACTGGCCCCCGAAGCCGGGGTTGACCGACATCAGCAGCACGATGTCGAGCTGGTCCAGCGTGTAGTCCAGCCACGACAGCGGCGTGGCCGGGTTGAACACCAGACCCGCCTTGCAGCCACGCGAGCGGATCAGCTGCAGGGTCCGGTCCACGTGAGGGCTGGCCTCGGGGTGGAAGGTGATGATGTCGGCGCCGGCGTCCGCAAAAGCTGCGGCCAGCGAATCCACCGGCGAAACCATCAGGTGCACGTCGATGGGCATGCGGATGTGCGGGCGCAGCGCCTTGCAGACCATGGGCCCCACCGTCAGGTTGGGAACGTAGTGGTTATCCATCACGTCGAAATGCAGAAGATCCGCGCCTGCGGCCTCGATGGCCTGCACTTCTTCCTTCAGCCTGCCGAAGTCGGCCGACAGCATGCTGGGAGCGATCCGGTATGTCATGTGGCTTGCCCTGCCCTTGAAGCGAGTGTTGAATAGAATCATCACATTGTATTCAGGAACCCGTCCGGGTCCGCTGCCGGCAATGCCCGGTCCGCACCCACCCTCTTCCAAGGAATCGCCCATGACCCCGGAAAACCGGTACGCAGTGGACATCACCGTCGAGAGCCGATACGTGGAGGAGCAGTCGGCGCCGATGGACGGCGTGTTCGCATTCGCCTATACCATCACCATCACCAACCGCGGCACGATCGGCACGCAGCTGATCAGCCGGCACTGGATCATTGAGGACGATACGGGCGACCGCCGCGAGGTGAAAGGGCTGGGCGTGGTGGGCCATCAGCCGCTGCTCAAGCCCGGAGAGAGCTTCCAGTACACCAGCGGCAGCCAGCTACCCACCCCGGGCGGCACCATGCAGGGCAGCTATTTCTTCGTGGCCGAGGACGGCGCCCGCTTCGACGCCGAGATCCCGAGCTTTCCGCTGAACATGTCGCGGACGCTGCACTGAGGAACGACAGGGACATGCAGGACAGCACAAACACCGCTCGGGCGGCGAACATCCATGGCGCATCGCACGGTATCGGCATGACGTCAACGCAGCACCGCTGCCTTGCCGGAGCAACGCATCCGCCGTCAGATGCAGCCCGCTCCCCCTGGCTGCACCGCCGCGCACTGCCGGCCGCCTCGCTGGCCGTGCTGCTGGCGCTGGCTGCCTGCAGCACGACACCCACAAAGCCCACCGCACCGGCGGTACCGGCTGAAATCCCCGTCAGTCGCCTGCCCGGCCTGGCCAATGATGACCTGCAAGGCTTTGCGGACGCCGTACGCCGGCAGTGTGCGCTGCCCCGCCCCCCCGGCAAGTGGCCAGCGCTGTGCGCCGAGTTTGCCCTGCTGGGGGACGACGCCTCGCTGCGACAGTGGCTGGGCAGCCGCTTCGTGGCACGCGAGCTGCAGGATGCCGGCCAGCCCGACGGCCTGCTGACGGGTTATTACGAGCCGCTGCTGACCGGCAGCCGGATGCAGGAGCGCCCGAACCAGGTCCCGCTTCGGGCCATTCCCACCGACCTGCTGACCATCGACCTGAGCGCGGTTCAGCCCCAGCTGAAGGGCCTGCGGCTGCGTGGCCGCCTGGACGGTCAGCGCGTGGTGCCCTATGCCGACCGCCGCGAGATCGAGACCCGCGAGACGAAGCGTGGCTATGCCACGCAGCCGGTGATCGCCTGGCTGGATGATCCGGTGGATGCCTTCTTCCTGGAGATCCAGGGCTCGGGCCGGGTTCAGCTGCGCGACGGCTCGCTGATCCGCGTGGGCTACGCCGACCAGAACGGGCATCCATACCAGGCCATCGGCCGGACGCTGGTGCAGCAAGGGGCCCTGAAGCGTGAAGAGGTGACAGCACCCGCCATTCAGCAATGGCTGCGCGAACACCCGGCACAGGCGCGCCAGGTGATGCAGACCAACCCGGGCGTGGTGTTCTTCCGCGAACTGGCCACCGACCCGGCCGATCCCGAAGCCGGCCCCGTCGGCGCACTGGGTGTGCCACTGACCCCCGGACGCTCACTGGCGGTGGACCGCAGCCGCATCCCGCTGGGCTCGGCCGTGTTCATCCAGAGCACCCACCCGGTCAGCCAGCAGCCGATGGAACGGCTGATGCTGGCGCAGGATACGGGCGGCGCCATCAAGGGCGGGCGCCGTGCCGACTACTTCTGGGGATTCGGCCACGAGGCCGGCCTGAACGCTGGCCTGATGAAGGCGCCGGTGCGCATGTGGCTGCTGGCGCCCCGATAGGAAGGAATCAGCCCTTCCTGGCCGTTGCCTTGCCCTGAGCGTCGAGCAGCTGCTCCAGCTGCTCCGGCGAGATGGCGCCCGGCACACGGTTGCCATCCGGGAAGAACAGCGTGGGCGTGCCGGTGACGTTGAGCTTGCGGCCCAGGGCCAGCACCTCCTGCACCGGCGTCTTGCAGTCGCCCGCGTTGTCGGGTTCCTTGCCGTTGCTCATCAGATCGGTCCAGGCTGCGGCCGGATCCTTCGCGCACCAGGCCTTCTGCGACTTGGTCAGCGACGACGGCGCCAGGATCGGATAGGTGAAGGTATAGATGGTCAGATCGTCGATACCGGCCAGCACGCTGCGCATCCGGCGGCAGTACGAGCAGTTCGGATCCTCGAAGATGGCCAGCACGCGCTTGCCGTTGCCATGGACCTGCTTGATGGCCTTGTCCAGCGGAAGATCACGCTTGAAGTCGATGCGTGACAGCTCGGTGGCGCGCTCGCGCGTGAGGTTGCGCTGATTCTCGATGTCGATCAGCTCGCCCTCGGCCAGCACGTACTTGCCGGCACCATCCGCATAGACCAGTATCTGGCCAACCTGCACCTCGTAGAGGCCCGGGATCGGCGTGGGGCGGATCTCCTCGATCTTCATGCCGGGGTTGCCCGCCATCAGGCGCTGCAGACCATTGCGGATGGCGGTCTGGGTGGCATCATCAACCTTGCCCGGGGCGGCCTGGGCAGCTGACGCAGCCGCCACGGGCTCTGCCGGAGCTTGCCCGCTGTCAGCCTTCGTCTCGGCCGCCGATAGCGGAGCTGCCAGCCAGGTTGCCATCATGCCCGCGGCCAGCATCCGGCCAACGGTACGGCGCAGGGCACGGCCGTGGCCACGCGTCGAGCGCATCTTTTCGATCATGGAATATCTCGCTTTGAGTGGTAATGACGGGCCGGGCGCTGCCGATACCCCCTCCCGGACGGGTCGGTGGCAGCCCTGGCCTCTATAAAGAAACAGGATTCCGGCTCAACGAATCGCGTGAGCGATCAGTTGACGTCTGGCCCAGCCGGAAGCGGCCACCGCCTTCCAGCCCAGATTGCGCACCATGGCCAGCGGCGGGGGCAGCGCCGGGCCGAAGACCTGGTGCAACCCGGTCATCAGCGCCTGCATGGTTGCCACCGGCTCGCGACGCGCCCTTTCATAGCGACGCAGTGCCAACCAGGAAGGATGGCCGTGCGACCAGCGAGCCTCGCCGCCCAGCAACGCATCGGCCAGCGCCTGCACGTCACCGAAGCCCAGGCTCATGCCCTGCCCGGCCATGGGATGCACGACGTGCGCCGCATCCCCGATCATGGCAAAGGCCGGTGCAATGACGCGTGCGCAGCTGACGGAACGCAGCGGGAAACTGGCAGCCGGCGTGATGCATCGCAGATTTCCCAACGCACCGCGCGCCTGCGCAGCCACTTGGCGCGCCAGCTCATCGGCCGGCATCTCCAGAAGCGCCTGCGCCCAGTCGGTGGGCGCCGACCATACCAGGCTGACCCGCCCCTGCCCCGCCGGCCGGCCGATGGCCGTGAGCGGCAGCAGCGCCATCACCCCAAGATCCCCATCGAACCATTGCCAGGCAGCATCCCGGGTGGGGAGCGAACTGTCGAAATTGGCCACGACCGCCGTCTGACCATAGTCGCGCACCGTGACGGACAGGCCAGCCAGCTCGCGCAGCGCCGAGCGGGCGCCATCGGCCGCCACCACCAGTCCTGCCTCCCAACCCTGACCATCGGCCAGCGTCAGCCGTGCCGGCGTGCGCCCATCGGCCTGGGCCGGCAACACCAGCGACGACACGCTGCCCTGCACCCGTTGCAGCGGCAGGGAACGTGCAGCCTCGGCCACGGCAGCATCCAGCGCCTGCTGAAGGTTGCGCCCCTCGACAATGGTGGCCAGCGTCTCGATGTTGCCCTGGAAGGCCTCCAGCCGCAGGCTTTCCTGCGCGTCGCCACCATCCTGGTCATGAAAGAGCCGCATGTCATGCACCGGGGCAAGACGCTCGGCATCCAGCCGCTCCCAAACGCCCAGCGACTTCAGGAGCTGCGTGCTGGCCGGTGAGAGCGCAAACACCCGCGCGTCCCAGTCGTCCGGCGCGAGAGGTTTTCCGCCCCCCGGTTCTGCCGCAGGACGAGGATCGATCAGCGCCACACGCCGGCCGGCGCGCGCGAAGGCCAGCGCGGCCGCTGCGCCGACGCTGCCCGCCCCT
>CAUVLK010000081.1:0-8601 GCA_963552635.1 uncultured Lautropia sp.
CCACCGATTCAGAGCCGAAGCCGCTCGATTCGCTCCTGCAGCGTTGCCTTCGACAGTGCCCCGATGCGGATGTCCTGGAGGCTCCCGTCACGGCCATAGAACAGCGTGGCCGGCAGCGCCCGCAGCCCGAAATGCCGGCCCACCTCGCCCTTCGAATCCAGCAGCACGTTGTCCAGCGCAAGCCCGCGCCGCTGCAGGAAGCGGCTCACCCGCGCCCCGTCCTCGCCCTGGTCCAGGAACACGATGTCCAGGTCCGGATACTGCCGCTGTGCCTCGGCCAGCACCGGCATCTCGCGCACGCAGTGCGGACACCACGTGGCCCACAGGTTCACGATGGCCGGGCGACCCTCACCGAAGCGCTGTAGCGGCACCGCCTGCCCCTCCAGCGTCTGCAGCTGCAATACCGGCAACGGCTGCACCCTCGTTGCTGCGTTCTGCAACGCCAGAAGGCCCGCCACACCGACCACCGTCATGCCCACCATGGCTGCCATCAGCGGCCGACGCGGCGCCGCCCCTCGCCATCCGTATCGCCACGCCAGCAGCCAGGCCCACACCAGCCCGGCCCATGGGTCGAAGCCGCCATCGCGCACGTCCAGCGCCGTCCATGGATCTTCCAGATAGGCTTCATGGTGACGCAGCACATAGGCCAGCCGCGCCACCGCCAGCGCCCAGAACACGATGCGCCAGAAGAACGGCTCCACCGGCGCCGTGCCCTGTCGCTTCACCTGGCGGTTGCCCAGCCAGAGACCAAGAAAGACCGCCACCATCGGCACCAGGACCGAGAGCGGCAACGAAAGAGGACCGAGATTGATGGCTGCAGGCATCCCACGATTATGAGGCAGCGCGATCCATCCATGAAGTCATCGTGCCCCGGCTCCGACAGGCCCCGGATTTCTGACTAGGGATAACCCTGAACATCAGAACGTATTCTCTTACCCATTGATTCATAAGGAAATTTTATGGGTTTTGGGTAAATGGGTTTCATTGCCCGCCTTTCTCCGGTTCTGTAAATTAGCGGCACCCAATCCAGGGAGAAGGACAGCCTTGGGCGCCGCCATCCACTGATCCGGATGCGCTGCCCCTGCCACAGGTTTCCGCCTCCAGACCCCATTGACGGCGCGGGTTCGGGAAACGGCCCAACCGGCCGTGCCCGCCACGCCGCACAACCCCGTACCCCGGAGATATTCCTTTAATGGAAACGTGGATCCAGAACTATTCGGCCGTCGGCGATAGCCTGATACTGACGGCCGCCGTGGCACTGCTACCCATCATCTTCTTCTTCGTCGCGCTCACCGTCCTGAAGATGAAAGGCTACGTGGCAGGCTTGTGCACCCTGCTCATCGCACTGGGCGTGGCCATCCTGGCCTTCGGCATGCCGGCAGGCATGGCCATCTCCTCCGCCCTCTACGGCTTTGCCTACGGTCTATGGCCCATCGCCTGGATCATCATCACGGCGGTATTCCTCTACAAGATCACCGTCAAGACCGGCCAGTTCAACATCATCCGCGCATCGGTCATCTCCATCACGGAAGACCAGCGCCTGCAGATGCTGCTGGTCGGTTTTTCATTTGGTGCCTTCCTGGAGGGAGCCGCAGGCTTTGGCGCGCCGGTGGCCATTACCGCCTCGCTGCTGGTGGGTCTGGGCTTCAATCCGCTCTACGCCGCCGGCCTGTGCCTCATTGCCAACACCGCCCCGGTGGCCTTCGGCGCCATGGGCATCCCCATCCTGGTGGCCGGCAAGGTTTCCGGGCTGGATCCCTACCACATCGGTCAGGTGGCCGGTCGCCAGCTGCCCATCCTCTCCATCATCGTGCCCTTCTGGCTGGTGGCCATGATGGACGGCATGCGCGGCATCCGCCAGACCTGGCCGGCCGTGCTGGTGGCAGGCGTCTCGTTTGCCGCCACCCAGTTCCTCACCGCCAACTTCATCGGCCCCGAACTGCCCGATGTCACCTCCGCGCTGGTCAGCCTGGTCTGCCTGTCGCTGTTCCTGAAGAAATGGCAGCCCGAGGAGATCTTCACCTTCGACGGCATGAAGAAGCCCGCGAAGCGCCATGAGGCCGAATACACCACCGGCCAGATCCTGAAGGCCTGGTCGCCGTTCGCCATCCTCACCGTCTGCGTCAGCCTCTGGACGCTGAAGGGCCTGCAGAACGTGCTCGACGCAGCCACCATCAAGATCCAGTGGCCCGGCCTGCACAACCTGGTCATGAAGGCCGCCCCGATCGTGGCCGAGCCCACGGCCTACGCCGCGGAATTCAAGCTGAACCTGCTCGGCGCTGTCGGCACCTCCATCCTGCTGGCCGCCCTCATCTCGGCTGCCCTGCTGCACATGCGCATTCCCAACGTCATCAAGACCTTCTTCGAGACGCTGCTCGAACTGCGCCTGTCCATCCTCTCCATCGGCCTGGTGCTGGGCTTTGCCTTCGTGGCCAACTATTCGGGCCTGTCGTCCACGCTGGCCCTGGTGCTGGCCGGTACCGGTGCGGCCTTCCCGTTCTTCTCGCCCTTCCTGGGCTGGATCGGTGTCTTCCTCACCGGCTCCGACACGTCGGCCAACGCCCTGTTCGGCTCGCTTCAGGCCAGCACGGCGCACCAGATCGGCGTCACGCCTGAACTCACCGTGGCGGCCAACACCACGGGTGGCGTCACCGGCAAGATGATCTCGCCGCAGTCCATCGCCATCGCCTGCGCCTCGGTGGGTCTGGAAGGCAAGGAATCCAACCTGTTCCGCTTCACGGTCAAGCACAGCCTCATCTTCTGCGCCTTCGTGGGTCTGCTCACGGTGCTGCAGGCCTACGTGCTGCCGTGGTCCCTGCATTTCTTCCAGAAATGACCCTCCCACGCCTCGGGGAGCCTGACACACCCCCGAGGCAATGAGGGATGATGCAGTCGCTGTATCCTCAGACTCGTCATCCCTCTTCCCCGACCGCCCCATGGATATCCTCTCCCGCCTGTATCGCCTGCCCACGGGGCGTTTCCACTACACCCTGCTGGGACTCATCGGTGTCGGCTGGCTGTTCGACGCCATGGACACGGGCCTCGTGTCCTTCGTGCTGCCCACGCTCAGTCAGCAGTGGCAGCTCACGCCGGCGCAGTCGGGGTGGATCGTCAGTGTTGCCTTCGTGGGCATGGCACTGGGCGCGGTGGCCAGCGGCTGGGCTGCCGACCGCTTCGGCCGCCGCAACGTCTTCGTGGGCACCATGGTGCTCTACAGCATCGCCACTGGCCTGTGCGCCCTCTCGCCCAGCCTGCCCATCCTGCTGTTCTGCCGTTTCTGGGTGGGCTTCGGACTGGGGGGCCAGCTGCCGGTGGCCGTCTCGCTGGTCAGCGAATTTGCGCCCCCCGCAGTGCGTGGCCGGCTGATCGTTCTTCTGGAAAGCTTCTGGGGCTTGGGCTGGCTGGCCGCCGCGCTGGCCTCGTGGGGCTTCATTCCGCACTTCGGCTGGCACAGTGCGTTCTGGATCGGTGCGCTGCCCATCTTCTACGCCCTCTGGGTCTGGAGAAAGCTGCCTGAATCCGTGCCCTACCTGCTGGCCCGGGGCCGGGTCGACGAGGCCCACGCCCTGGTCTCACGCCTTGAAGCCCGGGCCGGCCTGCCCGTCGTGACAGAAGCCGTCGTGGCCGCCACGGCCACCCATGAGCCCATCCGCTTCGGCCAGCTCTGGAAGCCGCCCTTTGCCCGCCGCACCCTCATGCTGTGGCTGATCTGGTTCGGCATCGTGTTCTCGTACTACGGCATCTTCACCTGGCTGCCCAAGCTGCTGGTGGAGCAGGGACACACAGTGGTCAAGACCTTCGAGTACATGCTGGTGATGATCCTGGCCCAGCTGCCCGGCTATTTCTCGGCGGCCGTGCTGGTGGAACGGATCGGCCGCAAGGCCACACTGGCCTCGTTCCTGTTCGCCTGCGCCGCATGCGCCTGGTTCTTCGGTCAGGCCACCACCCCCACCACCATCCTGCTGTGGGGGTCCCTCATGTCCTTCTTCAACCTGGGGGCCTGGGGCGTGCTGTACACCTACACCCCCGAGCTGTACCCGGTGCGCTTCCGGGCCTTCGGCTCCGGCTGGGCAGGCGCCATCGGCCGCATCGGCGGCATTGTGGCACCGCTGGCCGTGGCCGCACTGGTGGGCGGTGCCAACGGTTTCGCCCACATCTTCGGCATATTCACCGCCGTGCTGCTGGCCGTGGTCGTGACCATCCTGGTGCTGGGCGAGGAGACCCGCGGCCGCTCGCTGGAAGACATCAGCGACTGACGCTCATGCATGCCGCGCATGACGGCATGAGGGCAGCGTCTAACTACAAAAACGCACATTGATACCGGTACGGCGCGCCGGTAACGTCCCTGCCATCGCACCCCCAGGGACGACATCATGCAACCCCATACCCTGTCCTCTTCGCTGGCCATCGACGCCCCGGGTTCCCGGGGCAGCCAGACACGGTTCGGCCGCGAATCCTATACGCCTGTCCAGCGCGACCCGGCACCGACCGACACACAGCCGCCGGCGGTTCGCCCGCCCTGGTACCGTCAGGAAGACGGCTGGGCCATCTTCATCGGCCTGGGCATGGTGGCCCTGGCCAGCCTGGCGCTGCTGGCCGGCGAATCCGGCGCACTGAAGCTCGTCACCGTCAAGTTCGGCAGCTGGCGCACGCCCGGCGAAGGCCTGGCGGCCCTCGGCAAGGCGCTGCCCTCGCTCATCTACCTGTATGCACTGCTGCTGGTGCCGCTGTCCATCGGCGCCGCGCGCATCGGCTACAACGTCACGAAATTCGGCAAGGGCCTGCTGGCCCTGTATGGCCTGGCCGTGCTGGTCACGCTGCTGGCCAGCAACACCTGGTTCAAGGCGGCCCAGCTGGAAGGCCCGCTGGTGGCCCTCTTCGTCGGCCTGGCCATCGGCAACACCGTGCGTCTTCCCGCCTGGCTGCACGAAGCACTGCGCACCGAGTACTTCGTCAAGACCGGCATCGTGCTGATGGGCGCCACCCTGCCCTTCACGATCATCCTGCAGGCTGGCCCGGCTGCCATCAGCCAGGCACTCATCGTCTCCTTCGTCACCTTCGGCAGCATCTATTTCGCCGCGACCCGACTCTTCGGGCTGGATCGCCGCTTCGGCGCCACCCTGGCTGCCGGCGGATCGATCTGCGGCGTCTCCGGTGCCATCGCCATCGGCGGCGCCTGCCGAGCCCGTCCCCAGCACGTCTCGGTGGCCATCTCGCTGGTCATCGTCTGGGCCGTGGCCATGATCTTCCTCCTGCCCTCGGCGGCCCGTGTGCTGGGCCTTGAACCCGGCATCGCCGGCGCCTGGATCGGCACCTCGGAATTTGCCGATGCGGCCGGCTTTGCCGCCGCCGAAGCCATCGGCCACGAATCGGCCGTGCAGGCCTTCACGCTGATGAAGGTGGTGGGCCGCGACATGTTCGTGGGCGTCTGGGCCTTCCTGGTGGCCATCCTGTCGGTCACGGTGTGGGAACGCCAATCGCGCGACAGCGCCGAGCGCATCGATCGTCGCGAGATCTGGCGGCGCTTCCCGAAATTCATCCTGGGCTTCTTCGTGGCCTCGCTGCTGACCACGGCGGCACTCACGCTCCTGGACGGCGCCCAGGCCACCGCCTACAGCAAGGAAGTGCTGGGCACGCTCAAGTCGCTGCGCGGCTGGTTCTTCACCCTCACCTTCCTGGCCATTGGCCTGACCACGCGCTTTCGGGAACTGACAGCCGTCGGCATCAAGCCCTTCCTGGCCTTTGCCGTGGGCGTGGCCATCAACGTGCCGGTGGGCTACTTCCTGTCGGTCCACGTGTTTGCCGACTTCTGGAACGCGCTCTGATCATGAACACCACGCTCGTCAACCTGCGCACCACCGTCAACAGCGCCACCCATGAGGGCCACCGCGACCTGCTGCTGCAGGCCGCGCTGCTGGCCCAGGGATTTGCCATCGACACCGAGCAGACCGGTCGCAAGGCCAGCCAGAAGCCCCGCTGGCGTGCCACCTCGCACGACATCGACGCTCAGGACATCAAGCACCATCTGCAGGAGCTGGGCTTTGCCGATCACGAGTTCCAGATCCGGATGGAATTCCAGCGCGCCTGGGGTTGTCTGTAAGCGAGAGGGGTTCAGCCAGGACGTCCGTTGCGACGTCCGAGGCGCCCCTCATCACGGAACACCGGGGCCGGTCACATCGGCCTTGACGACGGCTCAGGTATAGGCCGCCTCATTCGTTTCACATGGTTAAACTGGCTCGACGCAGTGCGCTGCCTGACACGCTGCTGCCCGAGATTCCATCGCCTTGAACGAGGAGCCGCATCATGACCGCACCCACCTCCCGACCCATCATCGGCCGCATCCTGCACCTGGGGCTCAGCAACTTCCACCGTGCCCACCAGGTGGTCTACCTGCAACGCCTGAAGGATCAGGGCGAGACTGGCTGGCAGCTGGCCAGCACCAACATCCGTCCCGACGCCAACCCGCTGCTGGAAGCCCTGGCCGCCCAGGACGGCAATTTCACGCTGGAAACCATCGATCCGCACGGCAAGGTGGAATACCACTGGATCACCGCCATCGACCAGGTGATTCCCTACGATGCCAGCCTGAAGACCATCACCGAACTGGCCACCGACCCGATCACCCGCATCATCTCCTTCACCGTCACCGAAGCCGGCTACTACCTGCTGGAAAACGGCGAACTGGACACCGGCTTCCCCGACCTGAAGGCCGACCTGGAGCGCGTGAAGAAAGGCGAACCGGGCCAGACGCTGTACGGTGCCCTCATCACGCTGTTGCGCGCCCGCAAGAAGGCCGGTGGCGGTCCCATCACGCTGCAGAACTGCGACAACCTGCGCCACAACGGCGACCGGGTGCGAGGAGGCCTGCGCGACTTCGCCCAGAAGATCGGCGACACCGACATTCTGAGCTGGATCGATGCCAACGTGCGCTTCCCCAACGCCATGGTCGACCGCATCACGCCGCGCCCGCCGGCGGAGCTGAAGGCACGCGTCAAGGCCGCCACCGGACGCGACGACAATGCCGCCCTGGGCTCCGAGAGCTACCTGCAATGGGTCATCGAGGACAATTTCGCGGCCGGCCGCCCCGCCTGGGAAAAGGTCGGTGCCGAACTGGTGGCTTCGGTCGATCCCTACGAGGAAGCGAAGATCCGCCTGCTCAATGCCACCCACAGCTGCATTGCCTGGGGCGGCACGCTGCGCGGGCACGAGTACATCCATGAAGGGGCGCGTGATGCCGTGGTGCGCAAGCTGGCCTTCGACTACGCCACCGACGACGTGATCCCCTGCCTGTCCGGCCCCAACAATCCCGTGGACCTGCCGGCCTACCGCGACATGGTGCTGGAGCGCTTCGGCAACGACGCCATCCGCGACACCAACCAGCGCGTCACAGCCGACAGCTTCTCGAAGATCCCGGGCTTCATCCTGCCCACCATCCGCGACCGTCTGGCCCGCAACGAGAGCATCGATTCGGTGGCCGTGCTGCCCGCCCTCTTCCTGGAATTCCTGAAGCGCTGGCATGCAGAAAAGCTGCCCTTCCAGTACCACGACCAGAGCATGGACCCGAAGGCGGCGCACGCCATCGTGCAGGCTGAAGACCCGGTGAAGGCCCTGTGCGCCGACCGCGTGCTGTGGCAGGAACTGGCCGGCGACGCCCGCCTGGAAGCTGCCGTGCGCAAGGCACTGGCACGTGTCCGGAAGGATGTGATTCCGGGCTGAGAAACAAGCAGTTGGCCACATCTGGACAGGGCTGATTCTGGCGACAGGATCAGCCCTTTTCCGTTTGGCGGGACACAATCTGCCCGAAGCCCTCCATCAGGCCTTCACGCCTGCCTGGCGTGCGCTGCGAACACGAAAGACTCCTTGCCATCAGGCAAGAACGGCCGGCCTTCTGAGCAGGCCAGCCTCTTCAGGCTCCAGCCCCAAGTTTGCTCCCATCGCTCATGCAGCAATGACATCACCGCAAGCCTGCGGGCATACGGATGCAATTCTTTGCAATCGTCGTTGCAAAGCATGACCAACAATCTGCCGTCCGCCAGACAGACATCATGCAGGATCTCGCCCGTGTGAAATACATTCAGACCCTTTCGTGCAAGCGTGCTCATGGAGCGTATGCGTACACACACACGCCTGAACGGAAACGTTGTCCGATAAATACATTCAACCATTCCGAGTTCTGAAAAGCATCCTGAAGCAACGCTCTACAGTGTCCTTGGCGCTGGCGAGCATCCGCCACGCTGTCTATCGCTAACTCTGTCAACAGCCGCCAAGGATCGCTCATGTCCATACGCACCCACCTTCCATCTTCATCCAGCGCTGCTTCTCCCAGTACGCCCCGTACACGTGTTGAGAAGCCCCTTATATCAGCTGCACGCCGTCACCCCGGTCGCCCGCTGGCGCTGCTGATGATGCTGTCCCTGGCAGCCTGCGGTGGCAGCGGATCGGATGATGCCGGACAGTCCGCCCAGCTGACGCAGAAAGCCGAAACGCCCGTCCTTTCCAGTAACCCCTCCAGCACGACATCAGGCACCGAGAGCACCACCTCGAGCACTTCGGCTGCAGCCAACACCACACCCGCTGCGGATGCCTCGACTGCCAGCACAC
>CAUVLK010000082.1:0-8361 GCA_963552635.1 uncultured Lautropia sp.
ACCGGCGCAGGGTGTCGAGGGCACCCCCACCGGCAATGCGGGTCAAGCCGAACGCCCCCCGGTCCCGACGGCAGCCCGCACGCCTGCGGCGACGCCGACAGAACCCCAGCCCCAGCAGGCCAGCCTGCTGCGCCGCATCCTGTGGCGCATCCCGGCGCCGCTGGTGGTGCTGCTGCTGGGCACGCTGTTCACCTGGGCGCTGCAGCTGCCGGTCGAGACCATCGGCAGCCGCTTCGGCGGCATCCCGCAGAGCCTGCCGACGCCCGCGCTGCCCAGCTTCGACTGGGAGTCGGCCCAGAACCTGGTGGGCCCCACGCTGGCCATCGCCTTCCTGGGCGCCATCGAATCGCTGCTGTGCGCGCGGGTGGCCGACGGCATGACCCATGATCGTCACGATCCCAACCAGGAGCTGATGGCCCAGGGCATCGCCAACTTCACCACACCGCTGTTCGGCGGCATTGCCGTGACCGGCACCATTGCCCGTACCGTCACCAACATCCGCAGTGGCGCCCATTCGCCCATCGCCGGCCTCGTGCATGCGCTGACGCTGCTGGTGTTCATGCTGCTGCTGGCCCCGCTGGCAGTCAACATCCCGATGAGCGTGCTGGCGGGCATCCTGCTGTTCGTGGGCTTCAACATGGGCGACTGGCGCGCCTTCGCGCGGCTGCGTCGCTTCACGCTCAACTATCGCACGGTGCTGCTCACCACGTTCTGCCTGACCGTCGTCTTCGACCTGACGGTGGCGGTGCAGTTCGGGCTGCTGCTGGCCAGCTTCTTCTTCATCTACCGGGTGGCGCGGGTCACGCGCGTCGACCGCATCGAGACACCCGCCGAGGTGGCAACGCTGCCTGGCGGTCGCCGTGTGGGCACGTGGCAGGCGTTCGGCTCGATCTTCTTCGGGTCGATCAGCAAGCTGGAGGCGATCACGGCCACGCCGCAACCGTTGCCGGACATCGTGGTGCTGGATCTGCACCGGGTGATCAACATGGACACGACGGGGCTGGATGCGCTGCAGTCGCTACATCGCCACATCCTGGAGCATGGCGACCGGCTGGTGCTGTGCGCAGCCAACCGGCAGCCGCTGTCGCTGATGAAGCGGGCGGGATTCCTGGAGGAGCTGGGAGACGGGAATCTGTTCGATTCGCTGGATGAGGCGTATGCGGCGTTGCGGGGGGCGAGCCGCTCTGCATGAAAGGATGGTCGTGCTTGAATCGTTGAAGGACGACTTCGATGGAAGGCGCTCCGGGATGGGGTGCCTTCCTCGGCTCATGCTGTCCGCTTCGCTTCCAGAGCGCCTGTGGAGGCACCCCATCCCGGAGCGCTGGCACCTGAGTCGATCTCCATCCCGGCAACAGCCCATCACGGCACACCTCAACCCTCTGGGATGTTGGTCGTCGCCCATGCGGATCAGTGCTGATCGTCCCGGACGTGGGGCACCGGACAACCGGACACTCAATGCTTCGACGTCTTCCAATCCTGCATCTGATCGGTGCGTTTCAGCAGGCCGGTGTCCTGGTCGAAGTGGGCGTAGAAGAACATGGTGCGCTGGGTCGCTTCCAGGTAGCGCCAGCCCCAGACTTCCTCGTTCTGGCGCTTGAAGCGCGAGATCTCGCCCGGTTTACCCAGGATCTGGCGGACCTGGTCGCGAGTCATGCCGGGCTGGACCTTGCGGAAGTTCTCTTCGGTCAGCACCTGCTCGATGCTGCGGAAGCGCCCATCCGCGCCGATGGTGACGAAATAGGTTTCCTTGCCCATCGGACCGCGGGGGTATTCGAGGGTGCGGCTGCCGTCGCTCTCCTCCCAGATCATCTCGGGCTGGCCCATCCAGCGGCGCACGTCGGCTTCGGTGCTCTGGCCGGGGGTCAGATCCTTCTGGGCGATGAAGTCGCAGGCCGCCCCCAGAGGGGTGATGGCCAGCAGCAGGGCCCAGGCACGGGTACGCCAGGAACGGGGGGCAGAGGCCTGTGAAGGGACAGTACTGGAAGGCTTGGCGCTTTTCATGATGATGGCAGGAGTCCGGCGTGCGGCCCGGGAAGGATGGGGTACGCGCTTCAATGCGTAAGGCAGGCTGAAGCATACCGGATCCCGCTGCGCTGCCGGGTTTGCCAACGGATACGGGTGGACTTCCGCCACACGCCGGTCGGCTGCTGCCTGAAAGCGGAGCTGCTCCATTACAATCATCAGACCCTTTCATCACCCACTTCCGCCAGCCACGCGGCGGCTCGTCATCATGGCCCTCTACGTCTCTGAAGCCACCCGGTTCCTGCAGCAACTGAAGGAAAAGCGTCCGTCGCTGGAGGCCGAGCAGCAGCGCGGCCGCGCCATCTGGTGGGACAAGGCGCCCATCGACCTGGAACGACGTGCCGAGGAAAATGCCTCGCGGGTGATGCAGAAGCCCTATCCCTACCAGGCCGACACGACGCCGGCCCCAGGCACCGCCGAGCTGCTCTGATACCGCGGCCCCTTCATGCAGGACACGAACGGCAAGCCCGATCCGGATGCCGAGCTGCCGGTATTGGCGCTCATCCATGGTGAACCGCTACGGCGCATCCCGAACGATCTGTACATCCCGCCCGATGCGCTGGAAGTGCTGCTGGACACCTTCGAGGGGCCGCTGGACCTTCTGCTCTACCTGATCCGCAAGCAGAACTTCGACATCCTGGACATCCCCATGGCCAAGGTGACGGCACAGTACCTGGCCTACGTGGACGAGATCCGTTCCCGCAACCTGGAGCTGGCGGCCGAGTACCTGCTGATGGCGGCCATGCTCATCGACATCAAGTCGCGGATGCTGCTGCCGGTGAAGAAGGCCGACAGCGACGAGGAGGTGGAAGACCCGCGCGCCGAGCTGGCCCGGCGGCTGCTGGAATACGAGCGCATCAAGTACGGGGCGGCACAGATCGACGCGCTGCCGGTGGTGGGCCGCGATTTCGTGCGCGCCCAGGTGCACCTGGACCATACCGCCGAGATCCGCCTGCCGGATGTCTCGGCCGACGACCTGCGGGCCGCCTGGGCCGAAGTGCTGCGTCGGGCGCGACTGGTGCAGCACCACCAGGTGCAGCGCGAGTCGCTGTCGGTGCGCGAGCACATGTCCGAGATCCTTCGCAAGCTGCAGAACCTGCGCTTTGCCGAGTTCCATGAGCTTTTCGATCTGGAACAGGGCACGGCGGGCGTGGTCGTGACCTTCGTGGCCATGCTGGAGCTGGCACGCGAGAGCCTGCTGCAGATCACCCAGGCCGAGGCCTTCGCCCCCATCTACGTGCGGCTGTCCTACCTGCCCAGCAAGGCGCGCCCCGACCCGGCCGAGTCGGACTTCGACGCGGACGAGTCCGAGATCATCGCGCCGGACTGAGATCATGTCGTATTCGGTTCAGCACAACCTGCAGCTTCGCCCCTTCAACACCTTCGGCATCCGGGCCACGGCGCATCTGGCCTGCACGCTGGATGACGAGGCGGCCGTGGACGAGGTGCTGGGGCTGCTGCGTGAGAAGGGTGCGGCCGAGGTCCATGCCCCGCCCCCCCATGAGATCAGGCCGAATGAACAGCCCTTCCCCCGACCGCTGATCCTGAGCGGCGGCAGCAACCTGCTGCTGGCGCGTGACCTGGACGAACCCGTGCTGCTGATGCGCACGCGTGGCCGGCACGTGGTTGACCAGCAGGGCGACACGGTGTGGCTGGACGTGGCCGCGGGCGAGGTCTGGCACGATACCGTGCGCTGGACGCTGCAGCAGGGCTACTACGGGCTGGAAAACCTGGCGCTAATCCCGGGCCGGGTGGGCGCAGCCCCCTGGCAGAACATTGGCGCCTATGGCATGGAGGCCGGCGAGCGGATCGATTCGGTCGCGGCCGTCCATCTGCAGACCGGCGAGCGCCGGCGCTTCACCGCTGCCGAGTGTGCCTTCGGCTATCGGCAGAGCTTCTTCAAGACGCCGGCCGGCCGGGACTGGCTGATCCTGTCGGTGCGCCTGCGACTGTCCCGCGCCTTCGTGCCCCGGCTGGACTATGCCGAACTGCGGACGGCCCTGGCGATGCCGGGGCTGACGGCCGTGCAGGTGGCCGACACGGTGGAAGCCATCCGGCGCAGCAAGCTGCCTGATCCGGCCGTATTGGGCAATGCCGGCAGCTTCTTCCACAACCCGGTGGTGGACGGCGATACGGTCGAACGACTGCGCCAGCTGCATCCGGGGCTGCCCGCCCATCCCGTGGCGGGCCACGACACGCCAGCCAACTTCAAGCTTTCGGCCGGCTGGCTGATCGACGCCTGCGGCTGGAAAGGCCACCGTGAGGGCGATGCCGGGGTATCGCCTCGCCACGCCCTGGTGCTGGTCAACTACGGTGAGGCCACCGGCCGGGACATCCTGCACCTGGCCCGCCGCATCCAGGACAGCGTGCAGGAGCGCTTTGGCGTTCAGCTGCGCCCCGAGCCGGTCGTCATTCTCTGAGGCACGCCGGGCTGTCCCCGGCCTTTGCAAGTCCCCAGGCTTTCCGGCCTTCCTGGCTGGCCTCCCGTGATCCTGCATGCTTTTGAAAGCTGTTTCCAGTTTTTGAAAGCACTTTCCTGCCTGTTCCCGGTGCATTCCAAGGCGCATCCTGCCTGCTGTCCAGCGGTCGCGCGCCCTGCCCTGCATCCTCTCGGACCGGCCTGCCGAATCACCCGGCACACTCTACGGGATTGCCCCATATATTCCTTCATGAAATGACAATCAACGCTCCAATTGATGATTGTCTGGAGCAATTCCATGAGCAAGCCCCGTTACGTCATGGCCCTGGACCAGGGCACCACATCGTCACGCGCCATCATCTTCGACCAGCGGGGCGAGATGGTGTCGGTGGCGCAGCGCCCCTTCAACCAGTACTTTCCCAAGCCCGGCTGGGTGGAGCACGACGGCAAGGAAATCTGGGCCTCGCAGGTGGCGGTGCTGACCGAGGCACTGGCCAAGTCGCGACTGGATGCGGCCGACATCCAGGCCATCGGCGTGACCAACCAGCGCGAGACGACCCTGGTGTGGGACCGCGCCACCGGCGAGCCGCTGTACAACGCCATCGTCTGGCAGGACCGGCGCACCTCCCGGTACTGCGACGAGATCCGCGACGAATGGCAGGCGAAGATCCAGGACAAGACCGGCCTGGTGCTGGACGCCTACTTCTCGGCCACCAAGGCAAAGTGGATCCTGGATAACGTGGAAGGTGCCCGGGCACGCGCCGAGCGCGGCGAGCTGTGCTTCGGCACGGTGGATACCTGGCTCATCTGGAACTTCACGCGCGGCAAGGTGCACGTCACCGACCCCAGCAACGCCAGCCGCACGATGCTCTACAACATCCACACGCTGGACTGGGATGACGAACTTCTGAAGCTCTTCGGCGTGCCCCGCGCCATGCTGCCGGAGGTGAAGAGCTCCAGCGAGGTCTATGGCGAGACCTCCAACCGCTACACCGAGTGCAAGATCCCCATCGCCGGCATCGCCGGTGACCAGCAGGCAGCGCTGTTCGGTCAGCTCTGTACCGAAAAGGGCATGCTGAAGAACACCTACGGCACCGGCTGCTTCCTGCTGATGAACACGGGCGACACCCCGGTGAAATCGGCCAACAACCTGCTGACCACCGTGGCCTGGCAGATCGGCGGCAAGACCACCTATGCGCTGGAAGGCGGCGTCTTTGTGGGTGGTGCGGCCATCCAGTGGTTGCGTGACGGTGCCCGCCTGATCCGCACCTCGGCCGACATCAACAACCTGGCCCACACGGTGGAAGACAACGGCGGCGTGTACTTCGTGCCGGCGCTGACCGGCCTGGGCGCCCCCTACTGGGACCAGTACGCGCGCGGTGCGCTGCTGGGCATCACCCGCGGCACCACGGACGGACATATCGCCCGCGCCACGCTGGAAGGCATCGCCTTCCAGGTCTACGACATCGTGAAGGCCATGGAGGCCGATGCCGGCCATGCCACCTCGCAGCTGCGCGTGGACGGCGGCGCCAGCAAGAGCGACTACCTGATGCAGACCCAGTCGGACCTGTTCGCCTTCGACATCGTCCGGCCCCGCACCATCGAGACCACGGCCCTGGGCGCTGCCTATCTGGCCGGTCTGGCCACGGGCTACTGGCCCAGCATCAAGGCGCTGCATGAGCAGTGGCAGGTGGGTCAGGTCTTCAAGCCCAAGCTGTCGCCCGAGCGCGTGCAGCACATGCTGCACTACTGGCACAAGGCCGTGCGTGCCGCCCGCCACTGGATCGAAGAGTGAGCGCCATGCAAGCCATACCCGTTCTTCCGGCCGCCGGTGGCCGGTCTGCCTTCCCTGGCCATGAGGAGTGAGCCAACATGAGCATTTTCACTGCCGAGCTCATCGGTACCGCGCTGCTGATCCTGCTGGGCAACGGCGTCGTGTCCAGCTGCGTGCTGAAACAGACCCACGCCGTCGGCGTGGGCGTGGGCTGGATCGTCATCACCACCGCGTGGGGATTTGCCGTGTTCGTGGGCGTGACGGTGGCCGGGCCGGTCAGCGGCGCCCACCTGAACCCGGCCGTCACGCTGGGACTGGCGGCCCTCGGAAAGACCCCCTGGGACCAGGTGCCCACCTATTTCGCGGCCCAGTTCCTGGGCGCGATGCTGGGTGCGTTCTGCGTCTGGCTGTATTTCCGTGACCAGTTTGCCGCCACCGAGGACGAAGGCGCCAAAAAGGCCTGCTTCTGCACGGGTCCTGCCATCCGCAACCTGCCCAACAACTTCTTCTGCGAGACGCTGGCCACCTTCGTGCTGCTCTTCGTGATCTATTACATCATCGGCAACGGCAGCATCACCCTGCCCGGCCAGACCGAGGCCACACCCATCGGGCTGGGCACGCTGGGGGCGCTGCCAGTGGCCATCCTGGTCTGGGTCATCGGTCTGAGCCTGGGCAGCACCACCGGCTACGCCATCAACCCGGCCCGTGACCTGGGCCCGCGGCTGGTGCTGACGCTGCTGCCGATGAAGGTGGATACCGACTGGTCCTATGCCTGGGTGCCGGGCCTGGCACCGATGGTTGGCGCGCTGCTGGCCTCCGGGCTGTACCTGATGCTGCAGTAAACGCAGGACTGCAGCATGCAGCTCCGGTGGCCGCCGATCATGAGGTGGCTGACCAGGAGACCCGGAGCTGCACCCTGGGGCCGTTACCGGCCCGGGCGGCGAAAAGCCGTCCAGGCCGGGCCTGACGGCCCTTCCTATTTCGCTGGCGGCCAGTCCCGTCGGCGGAACACCCAGCGGTCATCGCTGGAGGCGGCTTCGTCCAGCGCGTAGCCGTCACGATCGAAGCCTCGCAGGTCGGCCGGCTGTTTCGCGTCGATGTCGATGGCGTAGCGGGTCATCATGCCGCGGGCCCGCTTGGCATTGAAGGAAACCACCTTCCACTTGCCGCCTTCGGGCGACCTGGCGTCATCACGCCATTCCTCGAACGCGATCTTCAGTACCGGATGCTCCAGCCGCTTCACGTCCACGGCGCTGAAGTACTCGTCCGAGGCCAGGTTGACCAGCACCGGATGCGGATCGTCCGCCAACGCCTCATTGAGCGCGGCCGTGATGCGCTCACGCCAGAAGGCGTACAGGTCCTTGCCCGCCGGGTTGGGCAGCTTCGTGCCCATCTCCAGCCGGTACGGCTGCATCAGGTCGAAGGGCCGCAACACGCCATAGAGCCCGGACAGAATGCGCACCAGCCCGTTGGCGCGCTCGGCCTCAGCCCGTGTCAGCGTGCGGGCCGACAGACCGTCGTAGACATCACCGTTGAAGGCATAGAGCGCCGGGCGGCTGTTGGTCTCGTCGAAGGTGTCCGAGAAACGCTGGTAGCGGGCCACGTTCTCGCGCGACAGCGCCGCGCTGATGGACATCAGCCCGGACAGCGCCACTTCGTCGTAGCCACGCAGGATGTCGACCAGCGCGTGGGTCTGCTCAAGAAAAGCCGGCAGGCTGGCCGGCACGTCGAGTGCAGGCGTGGTGTAGTCCAGCGCCTTGGCGGGGGAAAGAACTATCTTCATGAAGAAAATTATAGAGTATTTTTATGGAGATCGACCACCGGATGCTACGATGCGCGCTGCGATCGGCCCCTCCCCCTTTGTCCCATGTCCCGTTTCGTCATCGACACCAACATCTGGCTCGACCTGCTCGTCTTCCATGATCCGCGCGTGCAGGCGCTGCAGGACGGGCTGGCCAGCGGCCATTACCGGGCCATCGGCACCCACGCCATGCGCGCCGAGCTGGCCGTGGTGCTGGCCCGCCCCCAGTTCCGACAGGACGAGAGCCAGCAGCAGGCCGCGCTGGCCCGCTGGGATGCGCTGACTGAAGAAGTGGCCGTGGCGCCGCCCTGCAACCTCAGCTGCCGCGACCCTGACGATCGCAAG
>CAUVLK010000083.1:0-8278 GCA_963552635.1 uncultured Lautropia sp.
CCAGGTGCTCACGGCCGGTGGCCCTCTCGACGATCCCCTGGTGCTGGCGCGGCGGGTGTCGGCGGCCACCATCGAGCATGAGCGGCTGGCCCAGGCGGTAAGAAGCCGCGAGGAAAGCCGTCAGCGGCTTTCGGAAGAGATCGAGGAGCTGGCCATGCGCCAGGCTGGGCGCGAGGAAGCGCTGCAGGCATTGGTGGACGGGCTGGCCGAGGCCGAGGAGAAGGCCGAGGTGGCCAGCGAGGAACTGGCGGCGGCGCGCGAGGCGGCCGAGATGCTGGAGACCACGCTGTCGAGCCGGCGCGACCATGCCCGCGAGAGCGAGCTGGCCGTGCGCGAGAGTGCCTATGCGGTGCGCTCGCTGGAGCAGGAGATCGAGAACCTGCGGGAGCGCATTGCCCGTGCGGACGAGCAACTGGCGCAGGCCGACGGCAACCGCGAGCGGCTGCTGGCCGATCTGGAGGGCATGTCGGACGAGGCGCTGCGCGAGCAGCTGGAAGTGATGCTGGAGCGGCGCATGGAAGCCGAGCAGGCGCTCTCGGAAGCCCGCGGGCTGGCCGACGAGCGTTCGGGCGAGCTGCGCCGGCTGGATGAGGAGCGGCTGCGTGCCGAGCGCGGGCAGGAGCCGCTGCGTCAGCGGTTGATCGAGCTGCGCATGAAGGAGCAGGCCGCACGCCTGACGGCCGAGCAGATGGACGAGGCGCTGACCGAGGCGTCGGCCGATCTGGCCGAGCTGAAGGCTTCGCTTGCGGCGCTGCCGCAGCGGCCCAAGCCGTCTTGGCTGCAGAGCGAGGTGAGTCGGCTGGCGCAGGCGGTGGCCCGGCTGGGGCCGGTGAACCTGGCAGCGCTGGACGAGCTGACGGCGGCGCGCGAGCGCGAGGTGTTCCTGAACACCCAGTCCACCGACCTGCAGGAGGCGATGGCCACGCTGGAGAACGCCATCCGCACCATCGATCAGGAAACGCGGTCGCTGCTGCAGTCCACCTACGATACCGTCAACGCCGAGTTCGGTCGGCTTTTCCCGATGCTCTTCGGGGGCGGCGAGGCACGGCTGGTGCTGACCGGTGGTGAAATCCTGGATGCGGGGGTGCAGGTGTTCGCGCAGCCCCCGGGCAAGAAGAACGCTTCCATCCACCTGCTTTCCGGGGGTGAGAAGGCATTGACCGCCATTGCGCTGGTCTTTGGTATCTTCAAGCTGAATCCGGCGCCGTTCTGCCTGCTGGACGAGGTGGATGCGCCGCTGGACGACGCAAACACGGAACGTTACGCGAAGATGGTGGCGGCGATGTCCGAGGAAACGCAGTTCATCTTCATCTCGCACAACAAGATCGCCATGGAAATGGCCCATCAACTGATCGGCGTGACGATGCAGGAGAAGGGGGTTTCCCGCCTGGTGGCGGTGGACCTGACTTCTGCAGTCGAACTCGCCGAGGCCGCCTGATGCCGCAGGTTCGACAGCATCGTTACCGGATGCTCACACATGCGGTGAAGTTCGGCCGTCATTTACAGTCAGGGGAACACTTTTGAGCACGCTTACATGGAGCATCATCGCGCTGGTCGTCGTGGTGCTGGTCATCGTCATTGCCCACAACCTGTGGCAGGGCCGTCGCCGGCGCCAGCAGGCCTCTGCGATCGGCCTGCGCAAGGGGTATTTCGACGATGATCCCCAGACGCTGACCGGCGGGGCCGGTCTGGATGACGAATCGTCCCCGCGCCGGGGACGTGGCCGCCGCGAGCCCGTGATGCGGGGTGCGGCACGACAGGTTCCGCCCGATCTGGCCGCTCGTCCGGCACGCTTCGAGGGCGAGGATTCGCGCTCGCTTCGCAAGGGCGGGCAGTCCGGTGATCCGGCCGATCGCCACCCGTCCCTGGCCTTGGATGACGAGGACTACATCGAGACCCCGTTCGAGAATCCGGCGGCCGTGCGCCCTTGGAGCAGCGCCGAGGATGGTGCCCGTGTCGAGGCCGCACGCCGGGCCGAGGCCCAGGCGCTGGCATCGCGCCGCATTCCGGACAGCCTGCGCCGGGAGTCGGCTCGCGATGGGCATGCATCGGCGCATGCGGATGCGGCCCATGACCGTCCTGGTGCACGGGACGAGGGCCGCGATACGCCGTTCGAGGCTGCCGGAACCCGGGTGGGCCGGGGGCGCTCGGCGGGTGCTCGCAGGGCGGATGCGGGTGATTCCCGGATGGGGGCATCCATGGCGCGCCACGCGGTCGATCATGACAGGGGGGCGCTCGGGCATCCGGCCGAAGAGGAGTCGTCGGTGGCGCAGCGCATGGAGCATAGTGCGCAGGAGGTCGATGGCCGGCACGCCAACCACGACGACGTATTGCATGCACCGGTTGCAGCCGGCAACGACGAGGCTGATGCACGGCACTGGCCCGATGAAGGGCTGTCGAATCAGGCGGATGACATCGAGGCCGATGAGGCAGGGGCCGTGCCGGCTGACGTGGCCGCACCCGATCCGCTGCCCGACGCGCAGGTCGAGCACGTGGTGATCCTGGAGCCGCCCGCACCGGTCAACACCGATCGGCTGGTGGCGCTCACCTCGTCGCTGCGTCACGTGGGCAGCAAGCCGGTCCGCATCGAGGTCGAGCGGCTGGGCAGCCACTGGGGGCCGCTGACGGCGGGCGAGAAGGCGGTGCGCATCCGTTGCAGCCTGCTGCTGGCCAACCGTCAGGGGCCGCTCAATGCGGTCGAACTGTCGGACTTCAACGCGGCCATCGAGTCGCTGGCCGGCAAGCTGCAGGCACCGGTCAGCATTCCCGACATGGCGCCGATCCTGCGAAACGCCCGTGACCTGGACACGCTGGCGGCGCGGCTCGATACCCAGATCGAGGTGCGCGTCGAGCTGCCCGAGGCAGCCGACCCCGGCCGGGTGGCCGGCGTGGTGCGTCAGCTGGGGCTGTCCGAGCGCGGTAACGGCCGCTACGAGGCCTTTGCCGACTCGGGTGATTCGCTGTTCACGCTGGCCTTCAACCAGCCGCGCGATCAGATCGACTTCGTGCTGGACGTGCCCCGTACGGCCGAGAAGTACGAGGCCTGGGAGGGCATGGTAGCCTGTGCCCAGAGCATGGCCCAGACACTGGGTGGCCGGCTGGTGGACAGCAGCGGCCGTGGCCTGTCGGTGGGCATGATCGGCACCGTGTCACGTCAGCTGGCGCGTCGCTATGCCGAATTGGCCCAGGCCGGGCTGGCGGCGGGAAATGCGGCTGCGTTACGAGTATTTCACTGAGTCATCGTGCCGGGCTTGTTACACTTGCGCGATGCGCTCTGAACCTGTCCCGATTGCTAAGCCCGCCGGCGCTGCGCCCGACGATGTCCCTGCCGACATCCGGGCGCGCGCCCAGACGTTGCGTGCCGAGCTGCTGGCACACAACCGGGCCTACTATGAAGAAGACGCCCCCACGGTCGAGGACAGTGTCTACGACGGTCTGTTTCTGGAGCTGCAGCAGCTTGAGGCCCGCTGGCCGGCGCTGCTGACCCCCGATTCACCCACCCAGCGGGTGGGCTCGGCCCCCTCGGCCGGTTTCGGCACCGTCACGCACCGGGTGCCCATGCGCTCGCTGTCCAATGCCTTCAGCGAGGCCGATGTCCTGGCGTTCGATCGCCGGCTGAAGTCGCTGCTGGGCGTGACCGACGACTTTGCCTTCAGCGCCACCCCCAAGCTGGATGGCCTGGCCGCCACGCTGCGCTACGAGCACGGCCAGCTGGTGCAGGGCGCCACCCGGGGTGATGGCGTCACTGGCGAGAACATCACGGCCAATCTGCGCACGGTACGTGGCGTGCCCGCGCAGCTGTCCGGCCCGGCGCCTGAGGTGCTGGAAGTGCGGGGCGAGGTGCTGATGCTGAAGGAAGATTTCCTGGCACTGAACCGTGCGCAGGAAGCCCGGGGTGACAAGCTCTTTGCCAACCCGCGCAATGCGGCTGCCGGAAGCCTGCGCCAGCTGGATGCCCGTGTCACCGCCAGCCGGCCGCTCACCTTCTATGCCTATGGCATCGGCGAGGTCAGTGATCCCGCCCAGGTGCCTGCCTCGCAGCATGGCATGCTGGAGTGGCTGGGCACGCTGGGTTTCCTGCCGCCGCCGGGGGCCGAGCGTGTGCAGGGCGTTTCGGCGCTGCTGGATTACTACCGTCATACCGGCAGCGTGCGTGCCACGCTGCCCTACGCCATCGATGGCGTGGTCTATCAGCTGGATGACCGCCATCTGCAGGCGCAGGCCGGTTTCGTGGCCCGCGCCCCCCGCTTCGCGCTGGCCCACAAGTATGCGGCTGAAGAGGCCGTCACCACGCTGCAGGACATCTTCGTGCAGGTGGGGCGCACCGGGGTGCTCACGCCCGTGGCCCGGCTGGAGCCGGTGTTCGTGGGGGGCGTGAATGTCTCCAACGCCACGCTGCACAACGAGGACGAGGTCCGCCGCAAGCAGCTTCTGATCGGTGACCGTGTCATCGTGCGTCGTGCTGGCGACGTGATTCCCGAGGTGGTCGGTGTGGTGCTGGATCAGCGTCCGGCCGACGCACGCGAGTTCCGCATGCCCAGTCAGTGCCCGGTCTGCGGCTCGGCCGTGCAGCGCCTGCCCAGCGAGGCCAACTGGCGCTGCGTGGGCGGCCTTTTCTGCAGTGCGCAACGCAAGCGCGCGCTCTGGCACTTCGCACACCGGCGTGCCATGGACATCGATGGCCTGGGGGATGTGCTGGTCGAGCAGCTGGTGGATGGCAACCTCGTGCATGAGCCAGCTGACCTGTATCGGCTGGATGCCGCCACCCTGCAGGCCCTGCCGCGCATGGGCGAGAAGTCCGCGGCCAACCTGCTGGCTGCCATCGACGGATCGCGCCACCCGTCGCTCGAGCGCTTCCTGTTCGCGCTGGGCATCCGTGCGGTGGGCGAAGAGGCTGCCCGCGTGCTGGCACGGGCCTTTGGGGATTTGGAAGGCTTCCTGACGGCCGATTGGGCTACATTGCTGGAAGAGAAGGCGGCGACGCTCAAGGAGAACGAGCGCCGTCGCAGCCGGGGTGAACGACCCCTGCCGGTGCCGCTTGACGGCATCGGGCCTGAAATCATCGGCAGCGTCTCGGCCTTCCTGGGCGAGGCGCACAACCGGGATTCGATCGCGCATCTGCGTGCCGTCGGGGTCGAGCCCCGCCCGGTGCAGGGTGCACGGTCGGCCGCACGTCCCGGCGTGCCGTCCTTCGGGCAGGGTGAGCTCGCCCTGGCGGCGCAGGATGGGCAGCCTCGCGGCGCCGATCCGACAACCGTCGATGCTTCGGCTGTCGGCGGGGTGGTCAGCCCGGGCGTTATGGATGAAGCATCCGGCGTGGGCGAAGCGGTTCCGCCCGGTCTGGATGCTGCGACCTGGGCGGCCGCCGTGGCACGGCAGCCGTTTGCCGGCCAGTCGATCGTCGTCACCGGCACGCTGGAGCATCTCAGCCGCGATCAGGCGGAGGCGATGATCCGCGCGCTGGGGGGCAAGCCCGCTGGTTCGGTCTCGGGACGCACCGCCTTCGTCGTGGCCGGAGAGAACGCCGGCTCGAAACTCACCAAGGCCCGAAGTCTGGGAATCTCCGTTCTTGCAGAAGCAGATTTTTTCAACAAAATCGGTAATTGATCATGGCCAACAACCGCGTTCGCAAAGCTGTATTCCCTGTCGCCGGGCTGGGTACCCGCTTCCTTCCCGCCACCAAGGCGCAGCCCAAGGAGATGCTGCCGATCGTCGACCGACCGCTGATCCAGTATGCGGTGGAAGAGGCAGCGGCTGCCGGCATCACCGAGATGATCTTCATCACCGGGCGCAACAAGCGCAGCATCGAGGATCACTTCGACAAGGCCTATGAGCTGGAGTCCGAGCTGCAGGCCAAGGGCAAGGACAAGCTGCTGGAAACCGTCAAGGAATCGCTGCCCAGCGGCGTGAACTGTGTCTACATCCGCCAGGCCGAGCCGCTGGGCCTGGGCCACGCGGTGCTGTGTGCCCGCGAGGTGGTGGGCAACGAGCCGTTCGCCATCCTGCTGGCCGATGACCTGATGCAGCCGGCTCCCGGTGGCGATCCGGTGCTGAAGCAGATGGTCGACCTACACAACCGGCAGCACGCCAGCGTGCTGGCCGTGCAGGAAGTGCCGCGCGAGGAAACCAGTGCCTACGGTATCGTGTCCAGCACGCCGTGGGCCGAGCGTACCAGCCGCATCACCGGCATGGTGGAAAAGCCGAAGCCCGAGGAGGCTCCGTCCACGCTGGCTGTCGTGGGCCGCTACCTGCTGTCGCCGATGATCTTCGATCACCTGGCCAACGTGAAGCCGGGCGCCGGTGGCGAGATCCAGCTCACCGATGCGCTGGCACAGCTCATCCACGACCAGCCGGTGCTGGCCTATGCCTTCGAGGGCCGTCGCTATGACTGCGGCTCGAAGATCGGTTATCTGGAAGCCACGGTCGAGCTGGGCCTGCAGCACCCCGAGGTCGGTGCCGAGTTCCGTGCCTTCCTGGAAGCGAAGGCTGCCGAGCTGGGTCTGGTGAAGTGATCGACGGCATCGACGACAGCATGGCACCGGCACTGGCTGCGGCCAGCGTGCCGGTGGACCGGCCGGTGGTGGGCATCATCGGTGGCAGTGGCCTGTTGAACCTGGCCGGTCTGGAAGACGTGCACCGCAAGGTGGCGCGCACGCCTTGGGGCCAGACCTCCGGCGCGCTGTCGTTCGGGCGGCTGGCCGGGGTTCCGGTGGTGTTCCTGGCGCGGCACGGCTACGGCCACACCATTGCGCCGCATGACATCAACTACCGGGCCAACGTCTGGGCGCTGCGCGAGGCTGGCGTGAAGGCCCTGATCGCCTGCTCGGCGGTGGGGGGCATCCGTGACGACCTGCTGCCGGGCACGCTGGTGGTGCCTGACCAGATCATCGACTACACCTGGGGGCGCGCTGTCAGCTACTTCAGTGGCGAAGACCAGCCCGTGGTGCACATCGATTTCAGCCATCCCTACGACGCCACGCTGCGTCGCAGCCTGATCGAGGCGGCGCAGGCCGTGGGGCAGCCGCTGGCGACTGATGGCTGCTATGGCTGCACCCAGGGCCCCCGCCTGGAAACGTTGGCCGAAGTGCGCCGCTACCGGCGCGATGGTTGCGACATGCTGGGCATGACGGCCATGCCCGAGGCGGCGCTGGCCCGTGAACTGGATCTGCCGTATGCGATGCTGGCGGCGGTGGCCAACCGTGCTGCTGGTCTGCCTGCAGCAGGTCTTGCAGCGGGTGATGCCGGCCCGATGGGCCACCCGGGGCGCATCGTGCCGGACGTGGCCATTGCTCAGGCCAACGGTGGGGCGAAGGATGAAACCCAGGATGACCTGGCGCTGCAGATCTCGGCCGCGCTGTCGGCTGCCATGCCCAAGCTGTTGAAGGTGCTGACGAGGGCCGTGACGCAGATGGCCTGAAGCGGCCTGATCGTCCAGTCCTCGAAAGATGCCCGCCCGGTGCCGATGTTGGCCGTGGGCGGGCATTTCCGTTTCCGAGGCATGGATCCTTCCGGCAGGCCGCGGGCAGGCGCTGCCGCCCGGGTTCTACAGGATCTCCAGCAGTTCCTTTTCCAGCTTCAGCCGCTCGGCCTCGGTGTGCAGGTTGTCGGAGCCGATGGTGAAGCTGTCTTCGGCGCGCTCGCCCAGCGTGGCGATGCGTGCCCCGAAGAGTTCCACGGCGTTGTTGGCCAGAATGCGCGCCAGATCGTACAGCAGCCCGGGACGGTCGGTGGCCGTGATCGAAAGCAGGTAGCGCTGGCCGGCTTCGTCGGGGCGCAGATCGATGCGGGGGGGCAGCGGGAAGGCGCGCGAGCGACGTGACAGCCGGCTGGGGCCGGCGGGCTTGAGCTGCCCGGGGTCCAGGGGGGCATCGAGCGGGCGAGCCAGTTCGGTTTCCAGGCGAGCGAGCTGTTCGGGGGGCAGGGGGCGCTGGTCGGTCGTCATGACCTCGAAGCTGTCCAGCGCCATGCCGTGGCGGGTGGTGTGCACGCGGGCCTCCAGAATGGAGAGCCGCTGCTGGTCGAAGAAGCGGCAAATGCGTGCGAAGAGCGCCGGCTTGTCCATCGTGAAAATCAGGAACTCGATACCGTCGCCCACGCCGCTGGCGCGGGTGTGCACGCTGGTGCGGCGCTCGTTGGCGTGCGCATGCAGCATCTCGGTGTGCCAGGCCAGGTCCTGCGGGTCATGGCGCAGGAAGTAGCCGATGTCCAGCGTGTTCCAGAAGGTCTGGTAGGCGTCGTCGGGGATGCCGCGTTCGCGCAGCAGCCCGGCCGCGGCCTG
>CAUVLK010000084.1:0-8235 GCA_963552635.1 uncultured Lautropia sp.
GCCGGCCCAGGCGGGGAGGGCGCCCACCAGCGGCAGGGGTGGCAGCAGATCCTGGCCTGGCCACGGAGAAAGGGGGCCCACCGACATCAGCAGCTGCTGGGGGACAACCTCGCCGGCGACCCACAGGATAAGCAATACCGCGGCAAAGCGGCGGTGTCGGTGCTCACTTTCATGTCCCAGGGCCAGCTGACTGATCCTGGTGCGCATGCGCTGCAGGCGGGGGGAATACGTCAGCGCCACCACCAGGGCAGCTCCCAGCAAGGCCCCCAGACCGTTCGTGATCAGATCCAGCAGCGAGGGAACACGGCGCGGCAGGTAGGACTGGATGGACTCCATGCTGAACGACAGCAGGCAGCCTCCCACCGATGCCACCAGCACCGCACCCCACAGACCCAGCCGCTGCTGGAACTGGCGTACCGTCAGATAGCCGAAGCCGGCATAGGCGCCCACGTTGACGATCAGGTCACCCCAGGAATAGAAACGAGGCAACCCCTTGGAAAGCCATGCCCAGGGGCTGGGGCGGCGCAGCGCCCAGTCGGCAAACGGATACAGCGACAGGTAAAGAATGGCGGCAAAGGCCATCAGCCACAGGACCGGATGGGCCGAAGTGCGCGGGGCAGAGGAGGGGTCGGAGGCCATGGTGGGCGTTATAACATGGATGCTGCACTGCGACGGCATATGCGCCCGTCCCAGGAGCTGACCATTCGGCCCGCCGCAACATCGATTTCCGACCCTTCACCATGAACCCCGTTCCGCTTCCCGAGCATTCCCTGCGCCCTGAAGATTACGTGCCCGGCCGCTTCGAGGGCCGCCTGTGGGTGGAGTGGCATGACCGTCTGGATTCCACCAACCTGGAGCTGATGCGTCGCCCGTCACTGCCTGAAAGTGAGCACCCGCTGTCGCCGGTATGGCTGATGGCCGGCGAACAGACGGCCGGCCGGGGGCGGCGTGGCAAGGCCTGGAAGGCGCAGCCGGGTCATGCCCTGACCGCCTCGCTGGGCTGCGAGCTGCCCCCCGATCGTCTGGCCGATGTGGGCGCCGTGCCGCTGGTGGCAGGCATCGTCATTGCCGAATACCTGGCCACGCTGGGCGTGGACGTGATGGTGAAATGGCCCAACGACCTGTGCCGGGTGCTGCCGGGGCCACGTCGCACGCTGGCGAAGGTCGGCGGTATCCTGTGTGAAATGCGCAGTCGCAGTCAGGGCAGTCGCCTCGTCATCGGCTGCGGTCTCAACCTGCAGGCCCTGCCGGAGGGGCTGGTGACGGATCAGCCGGTGGCCGCGCTGTTCGACACGCTGTCCGGGCCGCAGTCGCTCGCGCTGGCGCTGGGGGTTGGACAAGTGTTGCTGGCAGGCGTCGAACAGCTTCTGGCCGAGGGCTTCGGTGTATTCTCCGCCCGCTGGCAGCATGTCGATGTATTGGCAGGGCGGCCGGTGCGCGTGCATCACACCCAGGGTCCGCGTGACGCCACGGCCCTGGGGATCGATGCCCAGGGGGCGCTACAGGTCTGCTATGACGATGCCCCGGGGCATCTGGTGGTGGTAACGGCCGAGCAGGTCAGCATCCGGCCGCGGGCTGACTGAGGCGCAGGCGCTGGTTCGTGACCGCCAGAGTCGCTGTCGTGGCCCGTGCCCTTCGGCGAAGAAGACGACGAACACTTCCCTCCTCATGCACCACGAATCCTACGCATCCAGCAAAAAAGGCAAGACCGGCATCAGGCGCATCATCAATGCCTGTGGCTACTCCATGGACGGTCTTGTCGCCGCCTATCGTCATGAAAGCGCGTTCCGCCAGCTGTGCTGGCTCAACCTGGGGCTGATCATTCTTGCGTTCAGCCTCAACTTCGAGCTTTCCGTTCGGGTGCTGCTGATCATCGCATCTTTCGTCTCGCTGATTGTCGAGCTGTTCAACACCTCTATCGAAGCCGCTGTCGATCACACCTCCACCGCAGAACACGAGCTGGCCAAACGCGCCAAGGACGCCGGTTCTGCTGCCCAGCTTGCCGCGCTGGTCATGCTCACGGTAGTATGGCTGCTGGCCCTGTGGCATGTCTACCTGTAACGGTCCGGACATCTGATTGTCCGGCGCTGAAGGGGTGAGCATGCCCCTTCACGCAGCCCATCGTGATCTCCCCGACGTTTGATGGAAAGGCTTGCTGGACTGCCCGGCAGGAGGGCCGGATTGCGCCTGCGCGCGCCCATGCCGGCGCGGTTGGTGGCAGCGAAAACACGGCGTGATGCAGGCAGTGTCAGTCTGCTGCATCACCACTATCTGATTGCTAAGTATCCCTAAATGTTTCGTTATACTGTCGCGCCTTTCGGAATGCTAAATAATAAAGTTATGCGACGCACTCGCCTTCATGGCTCTTCCGCTGCACTCATCGCGGTGGTGTCCCTCTACTTCACCGTCGTATTCAACATTGCCTTCTACAAGAAAGTCATTGAGCTCAATGGGGGCGCGGACTGGTTCGTGTACTCGCTGCCGGTGCTGCTGTTCTTCCTGTTGAATGGTGTCTTCCAGTTGCTGGCTGCACCCTTGCTGCACAAGGTGATCATCCCTGCTCTGCTGGTGATCGGAGCTGCTATCTCCTATCAGTCGCTGTTCTTCAATATCTACTTCGACAAGCACATGCTCACCAATGTGCTGATTACCGGCTGGGCGGAAAGCAATCGCCTGATGACGCCGGCGTACCTGGGGTGGATCGCTGGCCTGGGCGTTGTTCCGGCGTTGTTGTACATCATGGTGAAGGTGGACTACCGTCGCTGGTACAAGGAGATTGCGCAGCGTGCTGTTCTGATTGCCCTTTCGGTACTGGTGATCGGTGGGGTGGCCCGGTACTTCTACCAGGATTACGCCTCGTTCTTCCGCAACAATCGGGAAGTGACGCATCTGATCGTGCCGTCCAACCTCATCGTGGCCGGCGGGTCCAGACTGAAAAGCTGGTACTGGGCGCGGATGCCTTATGTGCAGCAAGACCTGGCGGTGAGACAGGACAAGCCCGACAATCGTCGCCATTTCGTCGTGCTGATCGTGGGTGAGACTACCCGTGCGCAGAACTGGGGGCTGAACGGCTATGCGCGGCAGACCACCCCCCGGCTGGCCAGGCGAGGCGACGAGGTCATCAACTTCCACGACGTGAGCAGCTGCGGTACGTCGACGGTGCATTCCGTGCCGTGCATGTTCTCCAACATGAATCGCACGAACTACAACGATGCCCAGGCAGCGCGCCAGGACAACCTGCTGGACATCCTGCAGCGTGCCGGTGTGGACATCACCTGGCTGGATAACGACACGGGCTGCAAGGGGGTGTGCAAGAACGTGGCAGCGACCGTGGACCTCACCGCACTCAACCTGCCGGAATTCTGTCGCAACGGTGAATGTCTGGATGACATCCTGCTGCCGGCTTTCGATGAATTCCTGAACAAGGAAAGCAGTCGGGACGCGCTGGTCATACTGCACACCATGGGTAGCCATGGTCCGACCTACTACGAGCGTTACACGGATCAGGATCGCACGTTCACGCCCACCTGTGACACCAACGAGATCAACCGGTGCAGCAAGGAACAGCTGGTGAACACCTACGACAACACCATCGTCTACGTGGACCGGTTCATCGATCGGGTCATCGGCCGGCTGGAGAAGCGGGACGATCTGGAAAGTGCCGTGCTGTACGTGTCCGACCATGGCGAAAGCCTGGGTGAGAACGGCGTGTATCTGCATGGCACGCCCTATGGCATCGCCACGAAGGAGCAGACCCGGGTGCCGATGGTCATGTGGTTCTCGAAGGCCTTCCGCCAGAACGAGGGCGTCGACTTCCAGTGCCTGGCCGATAACGCCCGGAAGAACACCTACTCCCATGACCATTACTTCAGCACCGTGTTCGGGATGATGGACATGGCGTTGCCGCTGAGCGAGACGTACCGGCAGGACATGGACATCCTGACACCCTGCCGGACCCCAAGGCTGCAGGCGCCGGGCAAGGATGGCCGGACAGAGCGCCATCCGGCCGCGAAAAGGTGAATCCTGCCTCGCCGCCGCGTTTCATGGGATGATCGGGGCACGGGGCCTTTCGCTCCGGATCAGACCGGATGCCGTCAACAGGACGAAGATCTGCAGGCCCGGGCGTATCCGGCCACGGCATTCATTCCCGCAGAGAGGAGACAGGACACATGACGATCAGTACACTGGGCGTGATCGGCGCCGGCACGATGGGCAACGGCATTGCCCAGGCAGCGGCCCAGGCCGGCCTGGCGGTGGTGATGCAGGACATCATGCCCGAGGCCGTCGAACGTGGACTGGCGGCCATCGGCACGTCGCTGGACCGGCTCATCAGGAAGGAGAAGCTGGATGAGGCCGGCAAGGCGGCCGCGCTGGCGCGCATCCGCGGCACCACCGACGCGGCAGCGCTCAAGGATGCCGACCTGGTGATCGAGGCCGCCACCGAGCGCGAGAGCGTCAAGGCGCAGGTGCTGCGCAACGTGGAGGCGGTCGTGCGTCCCGAGGCCATTCTGGCCACCAACACCTCCTCCATCTCCATCACCCGCCTGGCTGCATCGCTGAAGGATCCGTCCCGCTTTGTGGGCATGCACTTCTTCAACCCCGTGCCGATGATGGCGCTGGTGGAGATCATCAGCGGTCTGCAGACCTCGCAGGCCACCTTCGACGCCGTGACCGGGTTGGCGCATAAGCTGGGCAAGACGCCCATCAGCGTGCGCAATGCCCCCGGTTTCGTCGTCAACCGCCTGCTGTGCCCGATGATCAACGAGGCCGTCTTCACGCTGCAGGACGGCGTGGCCAGTGCCGTCGAGATCGACGAGGGCATGAAGCTGGGTTGCAACCATCCCATCGGACCGCTGGCGTTGGCCGACCTGATTGGCCTGGATGTGGTGCTGGCCATCATGGAGGTGCTGCACGATAGCTTCAGCGATCCCAAGTACCGGCCTGCACCGCTGCTGCGCGAGATGGTCGATGCCGGCCGCCTAGGCCGCAAGACGGGCCGGGGCTTCTTCGAGTATCCGTGAACCCCAGGGCCAGGGCTGTCGTCGTACCTGTCACGACGGTGACCGGTCGGTCTGGCGGCCTTGAAGGGTATGGGCCGATCCGCTATCCTCGGGCGATTCTGCCGCCCGTCGGCGCGGCGACTGCACCTTCTGGCCGCCACGGTCCGGTTGGCTGCACCGGCCCTTTCGGCTGGTCTGCTCCGCGCCCCGCACGTATCCGTTTCCCCATCATGTCCTCCCTGCTCGAAGACCCTCCCATGCCCACCCGCTCGCGGGGCTGGGGCCATTACCTGCTGCCGGCGCTGGTGCTGCTCAACGTGCTGCTCATGCTGTCGCTGCTGGGCGTGCTGCCGCCGGTCTTCGGGGATCAGCCTGATCCGGGGCGCCTGAGCCGGCAGATCGACGCGGACCGGGTGCGCGTGGTGCCGGGTGGAGCGGCAGCGGCCGAAGCGGCTTCGTCGGCACACAGTGCTGCGGCCGCTCAGGAGGGTGACAAACAGGCGGACGCCGCACCGCAGGGCGCCGTTTCCGGCAACGTGCAGAATGCTTCAGCCCGGTCGGCGGCCCAGGACGAGCGCCAGCCCGCGTCGGCCAGCGCCCCGGACAGGAATGCGTCGGACCGGCAGGGGGCTTCCGCACGGACGGCAGATCGGCCGCATGCCGCCCCGTCGGGCGCGTCCCGCAACAGCACATCGGGCGCCGCCTCGGCACGCCCCCGGCAGGACGCCAACCGTCGTCAGGATCAGCAGGCCGGCAACCGCAGCAGCAACTGAACGCGGGACCTGCCCCCTGACGGTTCAGCCCACGAACAGCGTCAGCAGCCCGGCGTGGGTGTGGCGCACGTTGCGGTGCACCTCGGCTTCGCTGCAGTAGCCCACCAGCGGAAAGTCTCCCAGCGCCTCGCGGATCATCCGCAGTTCGCTGCCCGGCTCCTGGAACATCGCGTGCGGACGGGTCATGTCCGTGACGTAGATGCCGCCACGGATCGTCAGCTGCTGGGTCGTGATCTCGTCGCGCAGCTCGGTCAGCATCCGCGCCATGTCGGCACGGGCCGCCTTGGCATCAGGCACGCAGAAGCGCAGTCGCGTATCCGTCTGCATCTCCTGGGTCATGCACAGGTTGCCGCCGCTCGGGTCGATGTCTTCCAGCGCGACCAGATCCAGGTCGGCCAGATGGTCCATGTTCTGCCGGTTGTTCCGGCTGATGGCCGCGTGCGCCGTGCGATACACCCCCATGTCCACCAGCACCGCCGGCAGATCCAGCAGGCTCACGTGGGGCGGCATCGGAATGGGGTGATGGTCGAAGAACTCGTCGTCCAGCACGTCCAGGGCGCGCTTGCCGTCCAGTTCCACGATCACGTTGTCGTGCGCCAGCGTGATCTGATGCAGGCCGCCCAGGGGCTTCAGCGCCTGGGTCATGCGCACCTGCAGCAGCACGTGGTCACGGAAGGCCACGCCGGCCAGGGAGCCATCGTGCAGCACGCCATCACCCACGAACGTGGGCAGGGCATGCTGCTTGGCGCCCTGGGTCAGGCCGCCAAAGACGAATCCGCTGCGCACCAGACCAGCCACCTCGTCCAGCTGCGCGGGCAGCTCGCCCCGCTGCGAATCGCCATACACCAGCGCCGTCCACCAGGGCGAAGGCATGTCGGACAGCGCCCGGGGCAGCGGATCCTCCGCAGTAAAGAAGCGAGCACTTCCTTTCGGGAAAACGCCCACCATGGCGCAGATGGCAGGTTCCAAACGATAGTCGGCATCCAGGCTCATCACGCCATTGGCCACCACACCCGCCCAGCGCTGAACCCCGGTACGCTGCTGAAGCGTCTCCAGAATCCGGTCTGCCACGTGGTAGAGCGCATTGCCCAGAAACAGGAAACCCAGCTCCTCGGCATCCGGCGCCAGGGGCGCAACAGGAGGGGCTTTCAGGCCGGCAATCACCTTTTCCAGACTGTCCTGCCAGGACAGGTCGGAAGCGTGAGCATGGCGGAAGGGATGCGCATGAGCGGACATGGTGGTCATGGCTCTTGGGGCTTGGGCCCGGTAGAGCGTCGGAGAGGACGGGAATGTGAGCGGGTGGATGCCTTGGCGGAAGCGGCCGCCCTGGCATCGTGTTCGGAAGGGGCGGACGCGTCTTTGGGCGTGCCGGCTGCGGCGGGGGCAGCAGCACCCGGCTGCAGCCCGGTCATGCCGGACAGCTGCGCCAGCTGGGTCTGAAGCACGTCCCACCACTGATTCGAGAGCTGCTGGGCCGTGTCCATGGCCCCGGTTGCGGAATCCGGACCCGCAGCGGCATGCCCCGGGCTGGATCTCATGGCGGCCTGCGCAGCATCGGGGGACATCAGGGCCGACAGACTGCTCAGCGCCTGCAACGTGCCCTTCTGCACTTCCAGTGTCTGTATGGAGGTGCGCAGCATGCCCAGGTTCAGGTTCAGCCACTGTTCCACCGTCCGCAGTTCGGCAATCCGCTTCTCCAGGTCCGCCACGCTCATCGTGGGCGGCAGGGGCGATTCCGTCTGCATCGTGCGCCACGCCTGGTTGAAGCTTTCCAGCGGATTGAACATGTTGCCGGGAACGTTGAAGGAAGACAGCGGGTCTGAAGACTGCCCGGCACCGGCCGGAATGTCCTTCATTCTGGTCATGGGGTCTCCTCCTGCAAAGAGCGCGGCCAGGCTGACCGGGCCAATGGACGATGCCGACGGACAGGCGGAAGATGCCGCCGTGCTCCTAGGCAACCACCTGCTGCTCGATGGCGCCGAACAGCGAATGGCCCCGCGCATCCGCCATGTCGATCCGGATGCGGTCACCCGGCTGCATGAAGGCCGGGCCGGGCTGGGACGATTCCTCGATGATCCGCCGCGCACGGGCTTCCAGCAGTGAGGTCCAGCCGCTGTCCGGATCGGCGTTGGCCACCGGGCCCGTGCAGAGGAGGGCGCCCGCATTCACGGGGGCCTGTCGTGACAGGACCTGCAGCAGCTGCCGGAAATCAAAGCGCATGTCGGCGGCTGCGTCGATCTTGCCGGTGGAACGGCCATTGAAGCGGCAATGCAGTGGCCGGTGGATGCGGCCTGCCCGCCAGTCCTCGCCCAGCTCGTCCGGCGTCACAAGCACGGGCGCCAGGGCCAGCCCCCGGTCACGACCCCGACCGGCCGGGTCGCCCGTCACATGCAGGCGCCAGGCATTGGCCAGCCCCAGCAACAGCAGATGGCGCTCGGCCTCGTCTTCCGTCAGGTTCAGCG
>CAUVLK010000085.1:0-8164 GCA_963552635.1 uncultured Lautropia sp.
CCAAGAAAGGATCTGCCCATGAGAATCGGGATCCCGAAAGAGCGACGTCCAGGCGAAACCCGGGTGGCTGCCACGCCAGAGACCGTCAAGAAGCTGGTCAAGGCGGGCCACGAAGTGCTGGTTGAACGTGAGGCCGGTGTGGCCTCCGACATCACCGATGCAGCCTACGAGGAAGCCGGCGCACAGATGGTGGACACGGCCGGTGCCTTCGGCGCCGAGCTGGTGGCCAAGGTGCGCGGCCCCATGGAGGAAGAACTGCCCCAGCTGAAGGCAGGCTCCACCCTGCTGGGCATGCTCAACCCCTACCATGCCGACGGCCTGGCGCGTCTGGCCGCCACGGGCGTGACGGCCTTCGCCCTGGAGGCTGCCCCGCGCACCACGCGTGCCCAGAGCCTGGATGTCCTCTCATCTCAGGCCAATATTGCCGGATACAAGGCCGTGCTGGTCGCCGCCAACCTGTACCAGCGCTTCTTCCCCATGATGATGACGGCTGCCGGTACCGCCAAGGCAGCCCGGGTGGTCATCCTGGGTGCCGGCGTGGCCGGTCTGCAGGCCATCGCCACGGCCCGCCGCCTGGGTGCGGTGGTCGAGGCCTCGGACGTGCGTCCAGCCGTGAAGGAGCAGATCGAGTCGCTGGGTGCCAAGTTCATCGACGTGCCCTACGAGACCGACGAGGAACGCGAGGCCGCCGCCGGAGTGGGCGGCTATGCACGCCCGATGCCGCCGTCCTGGCTGGAACGCCAGGCCAAGGCCGTGGCCGAGCGCATCCGCCAGGCCGACGTGGTGATCACCACGGCCCTCATCCCGGGCCGCAAGGCGCCGGTGCTGGTCACGCGCGCCATGGTCGAATCCATGCGCCCCGGCTCGGTGGTGGTGGACATGGCCGTTGAACAGGGCGGCAACTGCGAGCTGTCGAAGGCCGACAACGTGGTGCGCCACCAGGGCGTGAGCATCGCCGGGGTGGGCAACCTGCCCGCCATGGTGCCGGCCGACGCCTCGGCGTTCTACGCCCGCAACATCCTTGATTTCCTGAAGCTGATCGTCGACGACGAGAAGAAGCTCAAGATCGACCTGGAAGACGACATCGTGAAGGCCTGCCTGGTGGCCCGCGACGGCCAGGTGCTGCGCGAGCAGAAGGCCTGAGCCCGCGCCGGCCCGGACGGCCGGCTTCACCGAATACAACCAAGGTTTCACGACATGGAACTCGTCAATCACACCATCCTCAACCTGATCATCCTGGTGCTGGCCATCTACGTGGGCTATCACGTGGTCTGGAACGTGACGCCGGCGCTGCACACGCCGCTGATGGCCGTCACCAACGCCATCTCGGCCATCGTCATCGTGGGCGCCATGCTGGCAGCATCCCTCACCGAGACCGGCCTGGGCAGGAGCATGGGCCTTCTGGCCGTGATCCTCGCCTGCGTCAACGTGTTCGGGGGCTTCCTGGTCACCCGGCGCATGCTGGAGATGTTCAAGAAGAAGGAACCGCGCAAGGCGGAGAAAAAGGCATGAGGCACCTCATGGCCCAATCCTTCGTCCCCGCGCGGCCGGCTGCCCGGCAGCCTGACATCGCGCAGCCCGTATCGTTTTCTGGAGCATTCTGATGAGCATGAATCTCGTCGTTCTGTTGTACCTGGTGGCCTCGGTGTGCTTCATCCAGGCCCTGAAGGGGCTGTCGCACCCCACCACCTCGCGCCGCGGCAACGTCTTCGGCATGGTGGGCATGCTGATCGCCATCGTCACCACCGTGGCGCTGATCCTGAAGCTGCAGGGGGCCGCTGGCACCCAGTCCAATGGCTCCGGCATCGCGCTGGTCATCTTCGGCCTGCTGGTGGGCGGCTCTGCCGGTACCGTCATGGCACGCCGGGTGGAAATGACCAAGATGCCCGAGCTGGTGGCCTTCATGCACTCGATGATCGGTCTGGCGGCGGTGTTCATCGCCATCGCCTGCGTGGCCGAGCCGTGGGCCTTCAACATCGTCGGCCACGGTGAACCCATCCCGGTGGGCAACCGCATCGAGCTGTTCATCGGCACCTTCGTGGGCGCCATCACCTTCTCGGGCTCCGTCATCGCCTTCGGCAAGCTCTCGGGCAAGTACAAGTTCCGCCTGTTCCAGGGCGCGCCCGTCATCTTTGCCGGCCAGCATGCACTCAACCTCATCCTGGCCATCGCCATGGTGCTGTGCGGCATCTGGTTCACGGCCACCCAGGGCTGGACGCCCTTCTGGCTGATGACCGCCATCGCCTTCGTGCTGGGCGTGCTGATCATCATCCCGATCGGCGGTGCCGACATGCCGGTGGTGGTCTCGATGCTCAACAGCTACTCGGGCTGGGCGGCAGCCGGCATCGGCTTCTCGCTGAACAACCCGATGCTGATCATCGCCGGTTCGCTCGTGGGCTCCAGCGGCGCCATCCTCTCGTACATCATGTGCAAGGCGATGAACCGCTCGTTCTTCAACGTGATCCTGGGCGGCTTCGGGGCCGATCCGGCCGCTGCCGGCCAGGCAGGCGGTGCCAAGGAGCAGCGTCCGGTGCGCAGCGGCTCGGCCGACGATGCAGCCTTCATGCTGGCCAACGCCGACTCGGTCATCATCGTTCCGGGCTACGGCCTGGCGGTGGCCCGTGCCCAGCACCCGCTGAAGGAACTCACCGACAAGCTGATCGAGAAAGGCGTGCAGGTGCGCTATGCCATCCACCCGGTGGCTGGCCGGATGCCGGGGCACATGAACGTGCTGCTGGCCGAGGCCGAGGTGCCCTACGACCAGGTGTTCGAGATGGAGGACATCAACCCCGAGTTCAGCGAGACCGACGTGGTGCTGGTGCTGGGCGCCAACGACGTGGTGAACCCGGCCGCAAAGGATCCTAACTCGCCCATCGCCGGCATGCCCATCCTGGACGCCTACAAGGCCGGCCAGGTGATCGTGAACAAGCGTTCGATGGCCTCCGGCTACGCCGGCCTGGACAACGAGCTGTTCTACATGCCCAAGACCATGATGGTGTTCGGCGACGCCAAGAAGGTCGTCGAGGACATGGTGAAGGCCTTGGAGGGCTGAGGCGTCTGTCCGTCTGATCTCGATCCTGCCCGGACGCTGCCCGCCTTCGCGGGTTCTGCGGCCCGAGCACCGGTCCCCCACCGGATCACCAGGGTTACAAGCCCCTTGCAGCGTCGTATTGCAAGGGGCTTTCTCTATTTGGGACTTTCCCTGACCCGCCTTGCCGATTCACGCCTGCCTTGACCCTGACATTGTGTCAGGCTTCAGACTGCCCCTTTCGACAAGATGCCCAAATGGCAGGAGGATCGATGTTCAAGATGATCATGCTGGTCAAAAGAAAGAAAGGGCTCTCCCGAGAGGCATTTCTCAGACACTGGCAGGCCCATTCGGCCAGCGTCATGGCATACCGCGAGGTTCTGCGGATTCGGCGCTACACCAAGACGCTACCCGTTGCAGCACCGCAGGAACATGCCAGCGGCCTGGCCATCCAGCGTACTCCCTCATCGTTCGACTGGGATGCCATGGGCGAGATCTGGTACGACAGTCAAGCCGACTTCCTGCAAGTACGCGCAACTCAGGCGGCTCGCCAGGCCTTGGCCAGGCTGCATGCCGACGAACGGACCTTCGTGGACATGGAAGCCTCGGTACTGTGGTTCGGCGAAGAGACAGCTGTCATCCGGCACGAATCGGACTGCCCCTGATGAGTGATCCACGCAACACCGTCGTTCCGATGCTGGCCATATGCTGCCCGGGGCCGGACAATGCCTTTCGGTATTCTTTCGGCAGGCGGGCAGACCCCATGGTGGAAGACAGTTTCACGGCGTTCCTGGTGGGCAGCTTCGTCAGCCTCATCACCATCATCAACCCACCGGCCACGCTGCCGATCTTCACCTCGGTCACCAGCAGCCTGGATGCGGACGCCACCCGGCGCACCGCCACCTCGGCCTCCATCTACTGCTTCTGCATCCTGGTGGGCAGCCTGTTCGCCGGCAGCATGATCATGAAGGCCTTCGGGATCTCCTACGGTGCCATGCGGGTGGCCGGCGGCATGGTCATCGGTCTGCTGGGTCATGGCATGCTCTACGGCAAGGCAGAGGTCTCCGAGGTGGCCAAGGCGCAGTACAGCAACCCCGCCTTCTTCCCGCTGGCACTGCCCGGCATCACCGGCCCCGGCTCCATCGCCGTGGTCATCGGTCTGGAGACCCAGATCCGCGAGCTGGGCACCTTCCAGCACCGCATCAGCGCCTACCTGGCCGTTCTGGGCGCCATGCTGGCCGTCTGCCTGGTCGAGTTCCTGCTGCTGCGCAGCGCCCGCACCGTCACCACGCGGCTGGGCCATACCGGCATCGAGGTCATCACTCGGCTCAGCGGCTTCCTGCTGATCTGCGTGGGTGTGCAGTTCCTGGCCTCGGGAGCGCAGACGCTGTATGCCTCGCTGGTGCATGCCGCAGCCGCCACGGCCGGGCACTGAGTAGGCATCCCCGCTCCACGGGCCGGCCCGACCGTTCGGATCGGCCTTCCCGCCCGTCCGTATCCTGCTCCTCGGCGGCGACGAAGCGTTGTCGTAGCTTTCTCCGACTCAACCCGCCTGACGGCCCTCGCCGGAGAACAGAAGCATGCAGGACAATGCCACTACCATCGACATCCAGCAGTCGGACAGCCTGCGCAACATCGTCCTGGGCTGTTACGCCGCCTCCCTCCTGGGGCCCTTCATCTCTATCGGCATGCTGAACGTCCCCGTCATGCTCGTGGCCTGGTTCTACTCTTCCCGCGCACGCGACACGGCCTACGAGGACCATCTGAAGCAGCTGATCCAGACCCCGCTCATCTGCCTGGTCCTGATGGTTGTCGTCATCTTCACCCGCATCCTGGCCCTGCCGGGCAGCATCGCGCTGATCGGCTGGTTCCTGTACCGCATGGTGAAGGGCGCGCTGAGAGCCTATCGCCGGGAGCCCTTCTCGGACTGAGTTCTCGGGCCGGCGACCTGCGAACTGCGACCGGGTGCCGGGTGCCGGGTGCCGGGTGCCGGGTGCCGGCGCTCATGATGTGACAGATGGTGAGACAGGGGCGCCCGCAAGGCGCAGCCGCTTGATTCCGGGCGGCTGTGTCATCATCTGAGGGGTGGATCACCTTGTGATTTCCCGCCGACCACGGAGAGCCCCCTGTCATGCCGCCCTACACCTACGAGAACGCCACCACCATCGAGACCCAGCGTGAAGCTGCCTTCCGGCGCACGGCCATGTTCGACTATTGGCTGCACATCATCGGCGCCATCTTCTCGCTGGGCCTGCTGTCGCTGGTGGCCCTGATCATCAACTACATCCAGCGCCCCTCCTCCCGTGGCTCCATCTATGAAAGCCACTTCACCTGGATGATCCGCACCTGCTGGTGGACGATCCTCTGGATCTGCATCTTCGGCACGCTGGGCTTCGTCACCTTCGGACTGCTGTCGTTCCTGGCGCTCATTCCCTTCATCTGGTTCCTGTACCGGATGATCAAGGGGCTGCTGCGGGCCAACGCCTACCAGCCGATGCTGTACTGACCCACCCCAGGCCGTTTCTCACGCGCCCGCTCTCGCGGGCAGCACCTGGCCTTGGCGGCCCCCGCAAGCGCCGCCACAGGCCGCCCCATTCCCCGCCGGCAGTCCGCGCTGCCGCCCCATGCCTGGTCGGGGGCTGCACAGCCGGCGCCGCCAGCACGCGCCCCGCACGTCCTTCGCCACCTGCCGCTGCGCGCCGCCTGCAGGCCGTTGCGCCGGAGCCGGCATTATTTCCATGACAGGGTCGGCTAATCTGCCTATTCTGCGCATCACCTGGAACGCGGCCCCGCTCCTGCATGCCTCTGGCCCCGTTCCGGCGCCTGCCAGCCCGACTCGTGCCCGGACCTGCCATGAACGCCCTCACGGACGCCTCCGCCTCTTTCCATGCCACCCCGCACGTGCATCGTGCCCGTCCGGTCATCCGTTCCATGGAGGACGAGGCTCGCAGTGCTTCGCTACGGACGACGGCCATGGCCTGCTACATCGTCGCCATCGGCGGCCTGCTGCTGAGCGCAGGCCTTCTGTCCATCGCGGCGGTGATCGGGGCCTATCTGCAACGGGCCGACGCACGCGGCACGGTCTATGAAAGCCACTGCAGCTGGATGATCCGCACCGGATGGGTCACGCTGGGCGTGCTGGCGCTGGCCTTTGCGCCGGTGATGGTCGGATCCTTCCTGATGCTCCAGTCCACCGGCGTGGACCCGGCCTCGATGGGCGCCATGGCCGCCATCGATGACGGCGGCAGTCTGGGCGCCTCCCTGGTCTGGCTGGGGTGGCTCATCGCCATCCCCGTGGCCATGGCGGTCTCGGTCTGGTTCCTGTACCGGATGATCAAGGGCCTGCTGCTGGCCAACGACAAGCAGCCGGTCTGAACGCAGGCCATCTGCACATGCCCCAATCTCCAAACGCCTGAGCCTCTGAAGGTCTCGTGCCGAAGCCCCGCCCCCTCTCGATGTTCAGGCCGCCTCGGCCGCTTTCTTCTCTGTTTTCTTCTCGGTAGCTGCCTCGCGCCCGGGACGGCTGATGGCGGTGGCCTTGAGCGTATTCCGCACCGAAGCGCCCTCCTCGTGGGTGTCCGGTGCCATCTCGGGCATCTCGATGCGCTCGTCGGTCACGCCACCGGCCAGCAGACGCTGCTCCATCCATTCGATCCAGTGCATGACCGGGGTCTGCGTGCCGCCGCCCAGGTGGCCGATGCAGCCGACGTTGGCGGACAGGATCACCTCGGGCTGGTGACGTTCCAGGTTGGAAAGCTTGCGGCTGCGCAGCTTCCGGGACAGTTCGGGCTGCAGCACCGAATAGGTACCGGCCGAACCGCAGCACAGGTGAGACTCCTGGATGGGTTGAAGCTCCGCCCCCCAGGTGGTGAGCATGGCTTCCACCACGCCACGGATCTTCTGAGCGTGCTGCAGCGTGCAGGGCGGGTGGAAGACCAGTCGCTGCGCGGGCAGCGCCGTCTTCGGCCTGCGGGAACCCAGCTCGCGGGCCAGCCACTCGCTCAGGTCGAAGGTCATGGCCGAGATGCGGGCAGCCTTCTCGGCGTAGGCGGGATCCAGCCGCATCAGGTAGCCATAGTCCTTCACCATGGCGGAACAGCCCGAGATGTTGATGACGATGGCTTCAAGCCCCTGCTCGATGTGCGGCCACCAGGCATCGATGTTGCGGCGCACGTCGGCCAGGCCGCCCGCTTCGTCGTCCATGTGATAGGGCAGCGAGCCGCAGCAGCCGGACTTGCGCTCGATGATGGCCTGAATGCCCAGCCGGTCCAGCACGCGGGCCGTGGCCTTGTCCACCGCCGGCAGCATGCCTTCCTGCACGCAATTGTTCAGCATGAGGATCTTGCGGGCGTGGGTCTGCGTGGGCCACTTTCCGACTGGCACGTGCACGCGCGGAATCTTGGCCTGCAGTGCAGCCGGCAGGAGGGGACGGGCCACGCGAGCGATCTTCATCAGGCTGTCGAACAGCGGCTTGTGGCTGATGAGCCGATGCAGCACGCTGCGACCGATGGCCTCGCCGCGCGGACGACGCACCTCGGAGGCCACGACGCGACGGCCAATGTCAAGCAGCCGCGAGTAATGCACGCCCGACGGACAGGTGCTCTCGCAGTTGCGACAGGTCAGGCAACGGTCCAGATGGCGCAGCGTGGACAGCGTGGGCGTGGCGCCTTCCAGCACCTGCTTCATCAGGTAGATGCGCCCGCGCGGGCTGTCCTGCTCATCCCCCAGGATCTGATAGGTGGGACAGGTGGCCGTGCAGAAGCCGCAATGCACGCAGGCCCGCAAGATGCGTTCGGCCACTTCGCCATCCGGCGTGTTCAGGAAGCGCTCGGCAAGATGGGTTTCCATGATGGTCTGAATGCAAAAAGAATTCGCTGGGCCCAGGCCCGTCGCATGAGGCTCAGAGGCCCGGGTACATCCGGCCGTGGTTGATCAGCCCGCGCGGATCGAAGGCCTGCTTCAGCCGCTGGTGGATCTGCAGGTTGACCGGCGCCAGCGGGTGGAATCGCAGCACGTCGCCATGTGCTTCGTCAGCCCGGAACAGCGTGGCCGTTCCGCCCAGCGCGGCGATGCGCTCACGCAGGGCTTGCGCGGCGGTCTGGGGCGCAGCAGGCGCCGTTCCGCTCAGGACTGCGA
>CAUVLK010000086.1:0-8133 GCA_963552635.1 uncultured Lautropia sp.
GCTAAGCGGGGTTTCCAGTTTCGGGGCGCCTTCGGCATCACCCCCATTGCCGGAGGCGGTGCCCACCACACCCTGCGCCGGTTGTTCCAGCGCCGTCTGACGGGAGGTCATGACTTTGGGCGGCTTGGGCCAGACAATGAGGGTGAGCAGCGTGACCACGCCCAGTCCCAGGGCCGGGTAGTTCAGCCCGTCGCGGTAATGGACCAGCGTGTCCAGCTGCGAGAAGAAGTTGGCCGGCATCTTCTCGATCTGCAGGCCCAGGAAGTCCTTCACCTGCGACAGCATGATCACCACGGCAATGCCGTTGGTGAAGCCGATGACGATGGAGATGGGCACGAAGCGGATGATCTGCCCCAGTCGCAGCGCCCCCATCAGAAAGAGGATGGCGCCGGCCATCATCGTGGCCAGCAGCAGGTTGGACATGCCGTACTGCAGCGCGATGCCGTAGAGCATGGCCACGAAGGCGCCGGCCGGCCCGCCGATCTGCACCTTCGATCCGCCCAGCAGCGAAACCAGCGCCCCGCCGATGATGGCGGTGATCAGCCCCTGCTCGGGCTTGACGCCGCTGGCGATGCCGAAGGCCATGGCCAGCGGCAGTGCCACGCAGGCCACCGTCAGACCCGCCCCCAGGTCTGCCATGAAATCGGGCCTGCGATAGTGCTTCAGGCTATCCAGCAGGGCAGGGCGGAAGTGGAAACTGCGCAGCTTCTGCGACATGATGACCTCGAACTCAGGATACTTTCATGCCCGCCTTGGCACCGCTGTCGGGCGAGAGCAGGAAGACGCCCTCATCGTCGGTGGTGCTGGATGCGGCCAGCACCATGCCTTCCGAGAGGCCGAACTTCATCTTGCGCGGCTTCAGGTTGGCCACCATCACGGTCAGCCGTCCCGGCAGCTGCGCCGGATCATAGAAGGCCGAGATGCCGGAGAACACCTGACGGGGCCGCTCTTCGCCGATGTCCAGCATCAGCCGCAGCAGCTTGGTCGATCCTTCCACCTTCTCGGCAGAGATGATCCGGGCCACCCGCAGGTCGGGCCGCAGGAAATCGTCGATGGTGATCTCGGCCGGCTGGCCTTCGGCAGTGCTGGCAGCGCCGGCAGCCGCCTTCGCGGCCTTGTCCTTGCTGCCCTTCTCCTTGCCGTCCTTGCCGCTCCTGGCAGACGCGCCCTCGGCCTTGGCATTCGCGGCCGCCTCGGCTGCCAGCCCGAACAGGGCATCCAGCTGCTTCGGGTCCACCCGCTGCATCAGGTGCTGGAAGGGCTGGATGGCGTGGCCGGCCGGCAGCGGCTCGTTCACCATCGCCCACGTGAAGGGTTGCGGCAGGTTCAGGAAGGCGGCAGCACGGGCCGCCGTGTCGGGCAGTACCGGCGCCAGCAGCGTGATGAGCTGCGCAAAGCCGCGCAGCGCGTCCGAGCAGACCTCATGCAGCTTGGCGGTCTGTGCCGGATCCTTGGCCAGTTCCCAGGGCTTCTCGGCATCGACGAACTGGTTCACCCGGTCGGCCAGCGCCATGATAGCGCGCATCGCCTTGGCGTAGTCGCGCTGCTCGTACAGCTCGGCCAGGGCGTCGGCGCCCGGCCAGCTTTCGGCAAAGGCTGCCAGCGTGGCCGGGGAGGCCGCCGCCAGTCGGCCGTCGAAGCGCTTCAGGATGAAGCCGGCCGAGCGGCTGGCGATGTTGACCAGCTTGCCCACCAGATCGCTGTTGACCCGGGCCACGAAGTCCTCGGCGTTGAAATCCACGTCCTCGACCCGGCTGTTGAGCTTGGCCGCCAGGTAGTAGCGCAGCCATTCCGGGTTCATGCCCAGCTCCAGGTACTTCTTCGGCGACAAGCCCGTTCCGCGCGACTTGGACATCTTTTCGCCGGAGATGGTGAGGAATCCGTGCACGAAGATGTTGTCGGGCGTGTGCATGCCGGCAAACTTCAGCATGGCCGGCCAGAACAGCGTATGGAAGTAGATGATGTCCTTGCCGATGAAATGCACCTGCCGGTATGGCCGCTGCGGATCCTGACCGGCCTGCGGGTCGATGAAGGCATCGAAGTCCAGGCCGCGCTTCTCGCACAGCGCCTTCAGCGAGGCCAGGTAGCCCACCGGGGCGTCCAGCCACACGTAGAAATACTTGCCCGGCGCATCCGGGATGGGAATGCCGAAGTAGGGCTCATCGCGCGAGATGTCCCAGTCGGCCAGCGGGTTGCCGGCGCCTTCGCCCTCGGCCGCGCCAGTGTCGGTTGCATCGCTGCCCAGCCATTCGCGCGCCTTGTTGGCCACCTCGGGCTGCAGCCGGCCCTGCGCCAGCCAGTCGTGCAGGAACTGGCGGCAGCGCGGATCGGAGAGGCTGAAGAAATAGTGCTCGGAGCTGCGGATGACCGGCGTGCTGCCGGTCAGCGTGGAATAGGGGTTGATGAGGTCGGTGGGGGCGTAGACCTTGCTGCAGACCTCGCAGGCGTCGCCGTACTGGTCCTTGGCATGGCAGTTGGGGCACTCGCCCTTGATGTAGCGGTCCGGCAGGAACATTTCCTTCACCGGATCGAAGAACTGCTCGATGGTGCGCGTGGCCACCAGGCCCGCCGCCTTCAGCCGCCGGTAGATCTCCTGCGACAGCGCCGTGTTCTCGGGCGAATGGGTGGAGTGCCAGTGGTCGAAGCTGATGTGATAGCCGTTCAGATAGTACGGCCGCTCGGCGGCGATGCGTGCCACCAGTTCTTCGGGCGTGATGCCCTCGGCCTGGGCCTTCAGCATGATCGGTGCGCCGTGGGCATCGTCGGCCCCCACGAACAGCACGTCCTTGCCCAGCATGCGCTGGAAGCGCACCCAGATGTCGGCCTGGATGTACTCCATGATGTGGCCGATGTGGAACGATCCGTTGGCGTAGGGCAGGGCGGTGGTGATGAACAGACGCTCGGGATGCTGGCCGATGACGGCAGGCATGGTGGCGGCTGCCGATGCGGCGGATGGCTGGGGCTGGCTCATGAAAACGCAGGAGGTGGTGGACAGGATGCCCGCGTGTGGCGGACACGATGCCCCGTCAGGGGGGGCCCGGCATGCCGGGCGCGCTGCCGCTGATTTTAGCAAGGGCGGCTGACCTGCCGGTACGGTGGCGTATCATCGCCGGGCGGACAGCATCCGGGCCGCGACCGTTGCGGCGTGGCCGAATCGTGGCCTCCGTCGGTCAGCCGGCGAGCGGGCCGGGGCATGACTGCCACAGGCCATGTGTCAACATGGCGAATGTCAAGTTTGCAGGGCACAAGCCGTGCGAGCATGATGCAGAGACTGGCCACCCTGTCAGCAGGGCTGGGCCGGCTGCCTCCCCCTTCTTGCGGGCTGGCGTATCCGCGGGCGGCAATACGGCTGCATCCGGTGCTGCCCCCTTAACAGAATTCCTGTACCCGATTCCATCATGAGTGTTACTGTCGACGCCGTCAATCAGGCGCTGGCCACCGTCATCGATCCCAATACCGGCCGGGATCTCTTCTCCAGCCGCTCGGCCCGCAACGTGCGGGTGGACGACGGCCACGTGAGCCTGGACGTGGAGCTGGGCTATCCCGCGCTCAGCCAGATCAACCCCATCCGCGAGGCGGTCCAGGCCGCCATCCAGAAGATCCCGGGCGTGCAGGGCGTCACCCCCCACGTCTATCAGAAGATCATCGCCCACTCGGTGCAGGGCGGCGTGAAGCTGCTGCCGCAGGTGCGCAACATCATCGCGGTGGCCTCCGGCAAGGGCGGCGTGGGCAAGAGCACCATGACGGCCAACCTGGCGCTGGCGCTGGCGGCCGAGGGCGCCACCGTCGGCGTGCTTGACGCCGACATCTACGGCCCGTCGCAGCCCGTCATGTTCGGCATCCATGGCCGGCCGCACACGCCCGATGGCCAATCCATGGAGCCCATGGAGAACCACGGCGTGCAGGTCAGCTCCATCGGCTTTCTCATCGACATGGACCAGCCGATGGTCTGGCGTGGTCCGCTGGTGGTGCAGGCGCTGGAGCAGCTGCTGCGCCAGACCAACTGGCGCGACCTCGACTACCTGGTCATCGACATGCCCCCGGGCACGGGTGACGTGCACCTGACGCTCTCGCAGAAGATTCCCGTCACCGGCGCGGTCATCGTCACCACGCCGCAGGACATTGCGCTGCTGGACGCACGCAAGGGCTACAAGATGTTCGAGAAGGTCGGCATCCCCGTCATGGGTGTGGTCGAGAACATGGCCATGCACGTGTGCAGCAACTGCGGCCACATCGAGCACATCTTCGGTCAGGGCGGCGGCGAGAAGATGGCGGCCGAGTACGGTCTGGAGTACCTGGGCGGCCTGCCGCTGGACATCCACATCCGCGAGGATGCCGATGGTGGCCGGCCGACGGTGGTGGCGCGCCCCGACAGCGAGCTGGCGGCACAGTATCGCCGCATCGCCCGCCGCGTGGCGGTGAAGGTGGCCGAGAAGGCCAAGGACATGTCGTCCAAGTTCCCGTCCATCGTCATCAAGAACGACTGATCGGAACGACTGGTCGCGCCCCGAAGCCCGGGCGGTTGCCGCCCGCGGCTTTTCTGTCGTCAATGGCATGATGCGGGTGTCCGGCGCAGGGCGCGCGGGATGGGGAGGCCCCGCGTGTCGCCGCGCGCAGCAGGGCAGGCTGCGACCGTCATCCCGGGGCCGTTCCGGTATCATCCCAATCTGTTTCATCCGGCGGCGGGCACGGCTGTGTGCCTGGCCCGACGCCCGCATCCCCGATACCCCGACAGAGCGCCCGCATGAGCATCAAATCAGACCGCTGGATCCGCGACATGGCCGAGAAGCACGGCATGATCGAGCCCTTCGAGCCCGGCCAGGTCCGTTCCGTCGACGGCCGCCGCGTTGTCTCCTACGGCACCTCCAGCTACGGCTACGACATCCGCTGCGCGCCCGAGTTCAAGATCTTCACCAACATCAACAGCACCATCGTTGATCCCAAGCAGTTCGACGAGAAGAACTTCGTCGACTTCGTGGGCGATGTCTGCATCATCCCGCCCAACTCCTTCGCGCTGGCCCGCACGGTCGAGTACTTCCGCATCCCGCGCAACGTGCTCACCATCTGCCTGGGCAAGTCAACCTACGCGCGCTGCGGCATCATCGTCAACGTCACCCCCTTCGAGCCCGAGTGGGAAGGTTACGTGACGCTGGAGTTCTCCAACACCACGCCGCTGCCGGCCAAGATCTACGCCGGCGAGGGCTGCGCCCAGGTGCTGTTCTTCGAGTCCGACGAGGTCTGCGAGGTCTCGTACCGTGACCGTGGCGGCAAGTACCAGGGCCAGCGCGGCGTCACGCTGCCGCGGGCCTGAAAATTCGGGCTGGCGCATTTCAGGTTTGCGCCATCCCCGGGTATAATCCGCGCCGTCTGTCGAGGCCGCAACCGTGGCCTCCTTGACAGGCACCAAGCACCACGGCCCGCTTGCCAGGCGGGACCGCACGTCAACCCACTTTCTATGAAGGGAAAACATGGCACTGGAAGCCGCCGACAAGGCCAAAGTCGTTTCTGAATACCGTCGCGCCGACAACGACACCGGATCGCCCGAAGTGCAGGTCGCACTGCTCACCGCCCGCATCAACGGGCTGTCGCAGCACTTCAAGGATCACGCCAAGGATCACCACTCGCGCCGCGGTCTGCTGCGCATGGTCAGCCGCCGTCGCAAGCTGCTGGACTACCTGAAGCGCCGCGATCTCGACGCCTACCGTTCGCTCATCGAGCGGCTGGGCCTGCGCAAGTAATCGGCAGAAGCCACCACGGGATGCCCGCCACCGCGCGGGCATTCTGTTTTTCGGAATGCAAGGGCGAACCGTGCCGCCGGGTTAGCACGGGGAGTGGGCACCACGAGTGCAAGGAAAAATCGATGTTCGAGATCGCCAAGAAAACATTTCAGTGGGGCAACCACACGGTCACCCTGGAAACCGGGGAAATCGCCCGCCAGGCCAGCGGTTCGGTCCTGGTCACCATCGATGACACGATGGTGCTGGCCACCGTCGTGGCTGCCCGCGAACCCAAGCCGGGCCAGTCCTTCTTTCCGCTGACGGTCGACTATTTCGAGAAGTTCTACGCTGCAGGCCGCATTCCCGGCGGCTTCTTCAAGCGCGAGGGTCGCCCCACCGAGAAGGAAACCCTTACCGCCCGTCTCATCGATCGCCCCATCCGCCCGCTGTTCCCCGAAGGCTTCATGAATGAAGTCCAGGTGGTGCTGACGGTGCTGTCCAGCAACCCCGAGATCGATGCCGACATCCCAGCCATGATCGGTGCCTCGGCGGCCCTGGCCATCTCCGGCGTGCCGTTCAACGGCCCGGTCGGCGCTGCCCGCGTCGGCTACATCGACGGCCAGTACGTGCTCAACCCCTCGGCCTCGCAGCTGAAGGAGTCCAAGCTGGATCTGGTCGTGGCCGGTACCGACCAGGCCGTGCTGATGGTCGAATCCGAGGCCTCCGAGCTGTCCGAGGACGTGATGCTGGGCGCCGTGGTCTTTGGCCACGAGCAGATGCAGACCGTCATCCAGGCCATCGAGGAGCTGGTCGAGGCCGGTGGCAAGGCCGAGTGGGAATGGGCTGCCCCCGAGAAGAACACCGCGCTCATCGAGCGTGTGCACGGCCTGGCCGGCGACGCCATGCGCGACGCCTACAAGCTGCGCGTCAAGCAGGAGCGCTCCCAGCGCATCAAGCAGATCGAGGCCGACGTGCAGGCCCAGCTGGCTGCCGAAGAGAATCCCCCGGCTGCCACCGAGGTCAGCGACATCCTGTTCGAGCTGCAGTCCAGCATCGTGCGCAACCAGATCCTGTCCGGCGAGCCCCGCATCGACGGCCGCGACACCCGCACCGTGCGCCCCATCTCGATCCGCACCGGCGTCCTGCCGCGTGCCCACGGCAGCGCGCTGTTCACCCGCGGTGAAACCCAGGCGCTGGTGGTGGCCACGCTGGGTACCGCTCGTGACGAGCAGATCATTGACGCAATCACCGGTGAATACCGTGAGCGCTTCATGATGCAGTACAACATGCCGCCGTACGCCACCGGCGAGACCGGCCGCATCGGCACGCCCAAGCGCCGCGAAGTCGGCCACGGCCGCCTGGCCAAGCGCGCCATCACCGCGCTGGTGCCCTCGCAGGAAGACTTTGCCTACTCCATCCGCCTGGTCTCCGAGATCACCGAGTCCAACGGCTCGTCGTCGATGGCTTCGGTCTGCGGCGGCTGCCTGGCGCTGATGGACGCCGGCGTGCCCATCGAGCGGCACGTGGCCGGTATCGCCATGGGCCTGATCAAGGAAGGCAACAAGTTCGCCGTCCTCACCGACATCCTGGGCGACGAAGATCACCTGGGCGACATGGACTTCAAGGTGGCCGGTACCGAGCAGGGTGTCACCGCGCTGCAGATGGACATCAAGATCCAGGGCATCACCCGCGAGATCATGCAGGTGGCGCTGGCCCAGGCCCGCGAGGCCCGCATGCACATCCTGGGCAAGATGCAGGAAGCCATCCCGGCTGCCCGCACCGAGCTGTCGGACTTCGCTCCGCGCATGTACCAGATGAAGATCAACCCCGAGCGGATCCGTGACGTGATCGGCAAGGGCGGCGCCACCATCCGTGCCATCACGGAAGAAACCGGCACCACCATCGACATCCAGGACGACGGTTCCATCACCATCGCCGCCGTTGACGCCGAGGCCGCCCGCCGCGCCCAGCAGCGCATCGCCGACCTCACCGCCGAAGTCGAGATCGGCAAGATCTACAACGGTACCGTGCTCAAGATCCTTGAATTCGGTGCCATCGTTCAGGTCCTGCCGGGTCGTGACGGCCTGCTGCACGTCTCCCAGATCGCTCAGGAGCGTGTCAACAAGGTCGAGGACTACGTGAAGGAAGGCCAGTCCGTCCGCGTCAAGGTCATCGAGGCTGACGACAAGGGCCGCCTGCGTCTGTCCATGAAGGCCGTGGCTATCGAAGAGGCCAACCAGGCAGGCGAAGGCGCCTGATGCGCTGAGCCGCCAGACAGGGGCCCGCCAGCCGGGCGCCTGTCATTGCTTCTACAGGGCTGCCTGATGTTCAGGCGGCCCGTTTCGTTTCTGGCAGCCTCCACGGTGCCGCTTGGGTCAGCCTGCATCGTCCGTGGCAGCCTGATGGCCAGCCACCA
>CAUVLK010000087.1:0-8123 GCA_963552635.1 uncultured Lautropia sp.
GCTCTTCATGGATTTCCTCCAGGGAATGGCAAAGAATCAGCCCACCATCTTCTCGGGCCGGACCCATTCGTCGAACTGTGCCTCGGTCACAAAGCCCAGCGCCAGGGCAGACGCCTTCAGCGTGGTGCCTTCCTTGTGCGCCTTCTTGGCAATCTGTGCGGCCTTGTCATAGCCGATGTGCGGGTTCAACGCCGTCACCAGCATCAGCGATTGCTCCATCAGCTGGTTGATGCGCGCACGGTTGGGCTCGATGCCGACGGCGCAGTTGTCGTTGAAGCTACGGGCACCGTCAGCCAGCAGCCTGACCGATTGCAGCAGGTTGTGCACGATCATCGGCCGGTAGACGTTCAGCTCGAAGTTGCCGCTGGCACCGCCAATGTTGACGGCCACATCGTTGCCGAAGACCTGCGCACAGGCCATGGTCAACGCTTCACACTGCGTGGGGTTGACCTTGCCCGGCATGATCGAGCTGCCCGGCTCGTTCTCTGGGATGGTGATCTCGCCCAGACCCGAACGCGGGCCGCTGGCCAGCCAGCGCACGTCGTTGGCGAGCTTGAAGAGCGAAGCGGCAATGGTCTTGAGCACACCGTGGGTGGCCACCTGGGCATCGGCGGCAGCCAGCGCCTCGAACTTGCTGGGCGCCGTCTTGAAAGGCACCCCGGTCAGGCGGGCGATCTCGGCCGCTACCTTCACGGCGAATTCGGGGTGGGCATTGAGGCCCGTGCCCACGGCCGTACCGCCCTGGGCCAGCTCCTGCAGGTGCGGCAGCACGTCTTCCAGGTGCTTCAGGCCATGCTCCAGCTGGGCCACGTAGCCCGAGAACTCCTGCCCCAGCGTGAGCGGCGTGGCGTCCTGCAGGTGGGTGCGGCCGATCTTGACGATGTCCTTGAAGGCCTCGGACTTGGCCTTGAGGGTGTCACGCAGCTGCTTCAGCGACGGGATGAGGTTCTTGTGGATGGCCACGGCCACCGCCACGTTCATGGCCGTGGGGAACACGTCGTTGGAGGACTGACCCCGGTTCACGTCGTCATTGGGGTGGATCTTGCGCGATTCGCCCCGCTCGCCGCCCATCAGCTCGCTGCCGCGATTGGCCAGAACCTCGTTGAGGTTCATGTTGGTCTGGGTGCCCGAACCGGTCTGCCAGACGGCCAGCGGGAATTCGCCATCATGCTTGCCGGCCAGCACCTCGTCGGCGGCCGTCTCGATGGCCTTGGCCTTGTCGGCTGCCAGTTGCCCCAGTCCGGCATTGACCGTGGCGGCAGCACGCTTGACGGTGGCCAGCGCCCGGATCAGCTCAGGCGACTGCTTCTCGGTGGAAATCCTGAAGTTCTGCAGCGAACGCTGTGTCTGCGCGCCCCACAGGCGATCGGCAGGAACGGCGATCTCGCCAAAGGTGTCGCGCTCCATGCGCACGGATCCGGTCATGGGAATCTCCTCGGGTTATTGGAAGTAACCGTAACTATAGCGTGTTACGGCCCTTCATTGCCGAGATAGTTTCCCGGAGTCCGTCGGGAAGCCAACAGGCCCCTCAAGGGGGCCTACAGAAGGTCAGCGCGGCAGGCCGATGATGTCCTCGATGGCAAAGACCGGACGGGAATCCATCCAGTTCTTCACGACGAACGACAGGGGTCTGTCCCCCCACCCCATGGCCAGGCCAAAGGCGCAGATCTGCTCGAACGTGAACTGGGAGCCGACGATGGCGGCGGGTTCGTCGGGCAGGACGGGCGTGTGCGTGACCTCTGGCATGATCGGATCGGGCAGGCGCGGACCTGGCGGCAGTTGGGAACGGGGGCAAGCCTACGGGCCCTTCGACCCCGTCCCAAGCACGCATGCCGCTGCCGGTCCACCCCGCCAGACTGGCGGCAAGGCCGGAACACGGACACGACAGTACCGGGTGGCCCGGCGTCGCATCCATGCCTCATGTCGCCCCCAGGCTGGCGCGAGCATGCCTTTCCGACATCGGATTCGGGGGCAGATGCCCCCACCCGGATCTGAATGCCCTCTCCCTGGCCTGCGTCATGCCGGACGCTGCCCGATATAACCATGACACCGCGAATCGGATGCCTGGCTCGGAAAATCACGGATGGAACATCAGACAGGCAAGGCCGCCCGGACACGGGCCAGGGCATGGTGCCGGCCGATGCGGCCCGGCTGCACCGCTCACCACCCATCGGCAACCATCAGCCGCACATCCTTGCTGCGCTGCGCCCGAGCAGGCTGCAGCGCAGAATGTGCCCATGGATTTCTTTCTCTCCTGAGCTTGGATTAGCGGGTCAGCCTACCCAGGGTGACCCGCTTTTTTTGCTCATTCGGCCGGCAGGTTGACGGTCACGGTCTTGCCGTTGACGCCGGGGAAATCGGCAAACAGCGCATCGATCATGGCAGGCATCTGCGGCGCGACCGCCGCGGACTCGCTGCGCGTGACCAGCGTGGACTCATAGACACGCTCACCGCGTATCGGCTTACCCGGGGCCGGCCCGCTCGAAGCTGCCCTCACCCGGTCGATCTGGACCTGAAGACGGTGACGATACTGGATGTTCTCGGAGGTGCCGCCGATGGGAATGCCCAACCCCAGACCCCATCCCGTGCGATAACCGCCCCCCAGACCCAGCGAGACACTGCTGGACGAGGTTCCGTCGGTCACGTTGCCACCGTCGGTCCGGTATTCGAAATGCACGACCAGTTCGGCGGCGTGCAGGTCGGGGACAGGGACCAACCCATGCCTGCGCAGGGCCTCGCGGACCCGCAGGGAATAATCGGCATATTCCAGGCTCTCGGCCTGTCCCGGCAGCGGCTGCACGATGAAGTGCCGCCCCGCCCAGGCGTCCGCGCCGGCGTCCTGACGATTGAAGGTGGTGATCTGGGCCGGCGTGGTGCTGGCGCACCCGGCCATCAGCGCTGCCACACCCAGCATGGCGGCCGCCAGCATGCGGCGCGACCGTTGCAGTGATGCCCGCTTCATGTCGAATGTCATCATGGGCAGATGATCCTCGTCGATATGTCTTTCCTGCCCGCATGCCCGGCCCGGATCATCCCGGCCGGGCAGAGCCCATCAGGACTCTTCGTGGACGCGGAATTCCTCGATGTCGTGACCAGCCTCGACATGAGCGCGCAGCCAGTTGGGCTGTTTGCCCCGGCCGGTCCAGGTGTTGCCCTCGTCATCGCGATAGCGGATGGGCACCGGCTTGCGGGACACGGAGCCCACCGGGCGACCGCGACGGGGACGGGCACCGCCCTCTTCCGAAGCACCACCCAGCCGGCCGCCAGCCGGTCGACGACCACGACGGGCAACCGCACCGTTGGCCGAGAACAGGTCGTCAGGTGTCAGTTCATAATCGACGATGGCCTGTCGGATCTGGGCGATGATGCCCTTTCTTTCCCGATTCTTGATGGCATCTGCCTGCTTCTGGAGCTTGGCGATTTTCCGGTTGAGGTCGATCAGTGAGGCCATTGTAGTGAATATTCCTGAAAAAGTAGGACGCCCAAGGTGACGTTCCAGCGATGAAGAATACGCGATTTTTGCCCGCTTGCGAACCTGGAAAAGAAAAAAATGGATGAAATCCCTCGATCGGGAATGATCATCGTGTCTTCCCGGAAATGGTTTCGGGGGATATCAGCACAGCATCCGGCAATGCGTGGACAAAATATCAAAACGAAGTATGCCAGAGACATGCCGGCCTGCGGCGATTCCCGACAAAGACCCTGGCCACGCCATGGGTCTTCGCCCCCCCCTGAACCGCCTCGGGATTCCAGAGGTACCGTCCCGCACGAAAAGGCACATCACGCCCGGGATGATGAAAACCGGTGAGGACAGGGACGGCAAAAGACGCAGAAGGACGGACGGATGAAGATAAGGCCGGCCTGGCTGCAGGCAGAAAAAGAAAAACCCGCCGGGAGGCGGGTGTGCCCACGGCACGGAAACGCCGCGGATGCATGCGCCCCGGACGACGGGGCGGCACGCCAGTAAAGTGTGGTAGGCCGTGTTGGGCTCGAACCAACGACCAAAGGATTATGCGTACCACTTCGGCTTTCGCCGCCCGTTTCCGGTTCGTGGTCTGGACTCTGTCTTGCCTTTCGGCCTTCCCGTCGAGTCTCTACACGTTCTCCGGCAACCCGGAGCTTCGCTCGGCATTGGCACGGCACCGAAGACGGCGCCAGAGCGTCTGCCGAATTTGAGAAGTTCTACCTCGAGGCAGCATGCACTACCCCGGGCAACCCATGTGGCGTTTCCCATGAACGGAACCGGAGAACACACGGCATGCCATATGCAACCCGGGCGCCGGACGAAGGGAAATGCCCGCCAAGTCCTCTGCTCTGACCAACTGAGCTAACGGCCCACGCGGCTGATTATGGCATAGGTCCGGCCGTGTTGTTATTCTGCCAATCAACCCCATCCCTGATATGCTGCCGTCCCTTCAGGAAAAGGCTGCAACGGGGCTTTTTCCTGACCGTCATGGACGCCCGGCCCGAATGAACGGCCGCGCTGCAGTCGATGACATGCGGCGACGCCTCCAGATTTGCATGGATCTGTCCGATGCAACCTTCCCTGCCCGTCGCCGCTCACTGCCTCAACCCTCCCGTTCCATCCGCCCAAGCCCATGCCTCAACCGCTGGAACAACGTCTCGCCACCGAACTGTCGATCAGGCCGCAGCAGGTGCAGGCCACCATCGCCCTGCTGGACGAAGGGGCCACCGTGCCGTTCATCGCCCGCTATCGCAAGGAAGTCACCGGCAACCTGGACGACACGCAGCTGCGCCACCTGTCCGAACGCCTGATCTACCTGCGCGAGCTGGACGCCCGCCGCCAGGCCATCCTGGACTCGATCACCGAACAGGGCAAGCTCACGCCCGAGCTGGCCGCACGCATCGACGAGGCCGACAGCAAGCAGCGACTGGAGGATCTGTACGCCCCCTACAAGCCCAAGCGTCGCACCAAGGCACAGATTGCCCGTGAAGCCGGACTGGAACCGCTGGCCGATGCGCTGCTGGCCAACCCCATGCTGGTGCCCGAGACCGAGGCGGCCGCGTATCTGAAACCCGCCTTCACCACGCCCGATGGCGACAATCCGGGCGTGGCCGATGCCAAGGCAGCCCTGGACGGTGCGCGGCAGATCCTGATGGAGCGCTTCGCCGAAGATGCCGACCTGGTGGGCCGCCTGCGTGAGTACCTGCAGGAAAAGGCGGTGCTCATTTCCAAGGTGGCCGCCGACAAATCGGAAAGCGGCGCCAAGTTTGCCGATTATTTCGATTACCAGGAACCGCTTTCCGAGATTCCCTCGCACCGGGCACTGGCGCTGCTGCGTGGCCGCCGCGAAGAAGTGCTGACGCTGACGCTGAAACTGCCCGACGAGGTTGACGGTGTGGAAGGCCCGGGCTGGTGCGAACGCACCATCGCTGCCCGGGTGGGCATTGCCGACCAGAAGCGCCCGGCCGATCCGTGGCTGCTGCAGACGGTGCGCTGGACCTGGCAGATCAAGCTGGGCTGGCAGATCGAGAGCGAACTGATCAACATCCTGCGCGAGAAAGCCGAGGAAGAAGCCATCCGCGTCTTCGGCCTGAACGTGAAGGATCTGCTGCTGGCGGCTCCGGCCGGACGGCGGGTCACGATGGGTCTGGACCCCGGCGTGCGCACCGGGGTGAAGGTGGCGGTGGTGGACGACACCGGCAAGCTGCTGGAAACGGCCACCATCTACCCGCACCAGCCGCGCAACGACTGGACCGGTTCGCTCGCCACGCTGGCCCGACTGTGCGCGACCCACAAGGTGGAACTGGTGGCCATCGGCAACGGCACCGCCTCGCGCGAGACGGACAAGCTCGTGGCCGACCTGATGCGCGCCCAGCCGCAGCTGCACCTGACCAAGGCCGTGGTCTCCGAGGCCGGCGCCTCGGTGTATTCGGCTTCGGAACTGGCAGCGCAGGAGTTCCCGGCACTGGATGTGAGCCTGCGGGGTGCTGTCTCCATCGCCCGTCGCCTGCAGGATCCGCTGGCCGAGCTGGTCAAGATCGAGCCCAAGGCCATCGGCGTGGGCCAGTACCAGCATGACGTGAGCCAGACCCGCCTGGCCAAGGCGCTGGACGGCGTGGTGGAGGATTGCGTCAACGGCGTGGGCGTGGACCTGAACACGGCCAGCGTGCCGCTGCTCACCCGCATCGCGGGTCTGGGACCGTCGCTGGCCGAGAACATTGTCCGCCACCGTGACCAGAACGGCCCGTTCCCCAACCGCAAGGCACTGCTGGACGTGACGCGTCTGGGAGCCAAGGCCTTCCAGCAGTCGGCGGGCTTCCTGCGCATCCAGGGCGGCGACAACCCGCTGGATGCTTCTGCCGTCCACCCCGAGGCCTATCCCGTGGTGCAGAAGATGCTGGATGACCTGAAGCTCGGCATCAGCGACGTGGTGGGCCAGCGCAGCGTCATCTCCCGCCTGGACCCGGCCCGCTACACCGACGAGAAGTTCGGCCTGCCCACCATCCAGGACATCCTGAAGGAGCTGGAAAAGCCGGGCCGCGACCCCCGCCCCGAGTTCCGTACAGCCGCCTTCAAGGAAGGCGTGGACAAGCTGGAAGACCTGCGCCCCGGCATGACGCTGGAAGGCGTGGTGACAAACGTGGCCAACTTCGGCGCCTTCGTCGACATCGGCGTCCACCAGGACGGTCTCGTGCACATCTCGGCGCTATCGGACCGCTTCGTGAAGGATCCGCATGAGGTCGTGAAGACCGGCGACGTGGTGAAGGTGAAGGTGCTGGAAGTGGACGTGCGCCGGCAACGTGTGGCGCTCACCATGCGCACGTCGGATGAACCCGGCGCCGAACGGGGCGCCGGTGGCCGCTCCGCAGGCGGTGCGCGTCCGGCCGGTGGCAATGCACGCGGCCCGCGCCGCGATGGCGGCCGTCCAGGCAACGGCCGGCAGGCCGAGCAGCCGCAGAGCGCACTGGCCATGGCGTTTGCCTCAGCCCGCAACAAGGGGCGCTGAGGCCACCTCGGGCACCCGGGCAGCACGCTCCGGGTGCCACTTCATCATGGGGCATCAGGAACGGCGACGGTAGCCTGTCCTGGCCCAGCCTTCCCGGCAGCCACCTTCTCCGCCGTGCCATCCCTGCTGCCTTGGCGCTCAGACGCTCTCGAGTGCCCCCCGGCTTCGCCGGCCCCTGACCCGCATGCTGGGCAACCGGAACAGCGACAGCATGTCGGGCAGCTGATCACGCAGGGCATACACCGCCAGCACCACCGGCAGCAGCACCAGCCAGGCCGCCGCGGCCAGCACCTGCCATTCCAGCCGGGGCATGCCCGCCTGGACGGCCGGCAGGGCCGCCACCGATTCGGAGAGCATCACCACCGACGGCGGCCAGACCACCGACCCCAGCACCCGGGCAAACAGGAACTCCATCCACCCCACCAGGAAGCAGGCCAGGAAGGCCCCTCGCACCTGATGATGGATGGCTGGCAACAGCACCCGCACAATGAAATGCGTGAAGCCGAAACCGTCCTGCATGGCCATCTCGTCCAGAGCCACCGGCACCTGCGCCATGCCCGCCGCCAGGATCCATACCGCCAGCGGCACCGCAAAGCTCAGGTGGGCCAGCCCCACTGCATAGGGCATGCCCAGCCAGCCCAGCAGCTCATTCAGGTGAATGAGCGGAAAGGCGAGCACCACGGCCGGCATCATCAGGCTGACCAGCATCGTCACCGCCATCAGCCGCTCACCGGCCAGCAGGCGGCGTGACCAGGCATAGGCCATCGGCACGGCCAGCACCACGGCGGCGGCGGCCGTCAGCAGCGCCCGCAATCCGGTGCGCAACAGGCTGGTGCGCCAGACCGGGTCGTCGATGACTGCCATGAAATGGGTAAGGCCGATGCCCTCCTCGGGCGTGGCACCCTGCAAGGCCAGGCGTGCCAGCCACAGCAGCGGCAGAATGGCAAACACTGCGAAGGCCGCCAGCGCCAGCCATCGACACACGCCTCGCAGGAATCCGCGACGGCGTCCCAGTTCCAGATCCTCGTCAGCCTGCAAGGTCCCACCGATGGACAGGCGGCTGCGTCCGCGCCCGATCAGCCACAGGATGGTGAGCATCATCGGCAGCACCAGCATGGCCTGCAGCAACGTCAGGCATGTGGTCAGGTCATG
>CAUVLK010000088.1:0-8120 GCA_963552635.1 uncultured Lautropia sp.
TCACCAGAAAGCAGATGAAGATGGAGAACGCCAGGACATAGAACCAGCTGAAGTGCTCGAAGATGCCGGCCTTGGTGGCGTCCAGCAGGACCTGGGTCTTTTCGGGGGCGATGAGGATCATGGCGACCAGTGCCACGACGAACAGCAGCGTCACCGAAATGACGAAGGGATTGAACGACGAACGTTTTTCGATGAATGCAGGCAAAGACAAATTCATCATCCTCCTGAAAGGCAGGGCCAGGGCGGGTGCGCCAACGCGGGATGGGCGCGAGTGAGCTGCGCGTGAATGCGCGGCGGGCGACATGGGAAAGCGAAGTCGCCGAATGCTGTGGGAAAACGGGGACCGAAGACGCTCCACGGCCCATGCATCTTTCTGCAGGATGCATGGGCCGTGGAGCCTGTTCGGATCTTCCCGAGGGGCCGACGCATGATGAGCGGCTGCGCCAGCCTTCCGCCAGAATGCCCGAGGCTATATGGGAACGGAAATTGGCGAAACCGTGTTGCCTGTTGCTTTTGGTCTCGCCGGACAGCCCGCGATTATATCACCCCTGGCAGTAAGGAATTGAATGGCCTCGTGCCTCAGTTCTCGGGAACGTAGACCATGCTGCCATCCTTCATGCGGTAGGCGACGCCAGCCTTGGTGCCGTGGCCTTCACCGATCTTGCCCTGTGACTGATAGCGTTCCAGCTTTTCATGGTTCTTCACCATGATTTCCATGTTGGGCTGGCCCGCATTGCGAATGACGGTGAGCGTGTCGGACGAGAAGGGGTTGACCGGGCTGTTGGCCACGGCCAAGAGCAGGGCTGCAATGATGACCAGAAAGACGTCGATCAAATTGACAACCGACAGGATCGGATCGTCATCTTCCAGGTCTTCCAGCAGACGTGATTTTCCGGATCTCATGGTTGTGAATCTCCGGTGCGCTTGCGTTGCACGGCCAGCAGATCCTGGGCATACCAGCGCCGGCGGACATGAACGGTGGCGTAGGTGATGGCAGCGGCAATCAGGGCGAGGATGACGGCCGAGAACGCGACGGTGAGGCTGCGCGACATGTCGGCAAACTGGCCATCTGCCAAAGATTGCAGCGCGGGCCCCATGGGAATCATGGTGGCCACCAGACCCAGCATCGGCGCCACGCGCGAGATGATGCGGGCGCGTTCCATGCGTTTCAGGGCCAGTGCTTCCAGCTCGTCGTCGGTCAGGCTGGCATCGCGGGCGTAAGCCAGCAGCAGCTCATGTCCTTCCAGGCTGCCCAGGCGCCGGGCGCGGCTGCGCTGGTGCGCCTGCATCAGGAAGGCACCCAGCGCATGGAAGGCATAGCCGAACAGGATGAGGACGGCCAGCAGCACCGGGCCAAGGAACAATTGGCTGATGCCGTAGAGAAGCTGTTCAAGAGAGGACATGGTCTTTCCGGTGAAATGAGTGACGGGTGCGTGAAATCGCGTTCATCAGGCGTCCCAGGCGCGACGCTTCTGATGCCGCGCACCCGACAGGATCAGAAGCACGATGCCCAGTGCGCCCAGCCAGCGCAGCCAGGCCGGGTCTTCGTCGGTGGGTGCCGGCTTCTGGCTGTTGGTCTGCTTGACGGGTTCCAGGCGTTGGCCGCGCACCGTTTCGACCGGTTTGGCCGGTTGCGGAGGCGGTTGACGGGGCGGCTCGGCGGGAGGCGTCTTCGTCTGGCTGCTCGCTGGTGTGGCAGGTGCGGTGTCGGCGGGCCGGCTGGGGGCCTGCAGGCCAAAGCCGGGGGCGTTGCTGGCGGCTGATGGCGCATTGGCTGGAGCCTGGGGGGCTGCTTTCGGTCTGGTGCCGGTACCGTTCTGCACATAGGCCATGAAGTGCGCATTCTCGGAACGGACCTCGAAGCGCTGGGCCAGATCCTGCCAGCGTTCCTTCAGTTCATTGAGTGTCTGCGCATCGGTCTGCCAGTAGCCCTGGCGGGCGGCTTCCAGCATGCGTTCGATGGTCTGGGCGAGTGCGTGCGGGTTGTGCTGCTCGAACCAGTCCTTCAGGCCCAGCTGGTGCTTGTCGCGCACGTACACGTCCACCATTTCCTGCCACTGGTCGTCGCGCACGATCTCGCGGGCAACGGCGGTCCAGCCCCACAGGTTGTTGGTGGCGTCCAGCACTTCCAGGGTGCCGGCATAGCCTTCGGCCATCAGGCTCTTGATGTAGCCGGGGTGGAACTGGCGGGTGGCCAGCTCCCGCGACAGGAACTGGCTGGCGCGCTCCACGCGGCCGCTGCCCGGGGTGCGCAGGTTGCTGATGTAGAGTTCGGGCGCCTTGCCGTCCAGGTGGCGCACGGCCAGGCCGATGCCGCCCAGGTACTGGAAGGGATCGTCGGTGGTGAGCATGCCGTACAGGTTGGATGAGCGTGACAGCACGGCGCCCTCGGTGCCGCGCAGCTGTTCGGCGTAGAGGTTCAGCGCTTCGGCGCGGGCACCCGAGGCATGGGTCGTTGCGCTGGCGGTTGCCCCGTCGGGGCTGCCGCTGCGAGCCGATTCGGTGCTCGCCCCTGATGTGGCCTGGATGCCGCCACCTTTCGGTTGGGACATGATGTCGGCCAGGCGCTTGCCCCATCGGCGGGGATCGGGGCCGTAGGCGTACTGCATGCGTGACAGGTAGAGATTGGCCAGCTTGTGGTCGCCTTCGTTCTTGCCCTCCCAGGTGTCGGTGGCCAGGGCGGCATCATCCAGGCCTGAGCCGTAGAGGCCCTGTTCGGACGAGAAGATGCGGGTCTGGGCGGCGTCGCGGGCGCTGTCCTCGTCCAGACCGCGATCTTTCAGCAGGGCCTGGATGCGGGCGGTGTTGGCGGCGACCGCGTTGTCAGGCTCACGATCGGCTTCGGCGGCCAGCTGCGCCGCGCGGGCCAGTTGCCGGATGGCGTTGGGGAAGTGGTCGCGGTACAGGCCGGTGGCCGAGAGCACGACGTCCACGCGCGGGCGACCCAGCTGCTCGCGCGGCACGAGCTTCACGTCGATGACGCGGCCGCCTTCATCCCAGACGGGTTCCACGCCCATCAGCCACAGGGCCTGGGCTTCCAGCAGGCCCTGGTGACGCATGGTTTCCACCGACCACAGCGACACGGCCAGCTTGGCCGGTGTCCGGCCATGCTGCTGGCGGTGGGCGGCGATGAGTTTCTCGGCGGCCTGCTTGCCGGCTTCCCAGGCGTGGCGGGTAGGCACGCGGGAAGGGTCAAAGCCATAGAGGTTGCGGCCGGTGGGCAGGGCGTCGGGGTTGCGTACCGGGTCGCCGCCGTAGGCGGTGGGGCGGTAGCGTCCTTGCAGGGCAGCGATGAGCCCCCGGGTCTCGCCGCCGGCATCCAGCGCCTGCCACCACTGGCGTGCCTGGGCAAGCTGAGCCTGCAGGGGCTCGGGCAGCTCGTGCAGATCGGCGTCGGGCTGCAGGTAGCGCTTGAGCAGCCGGTAAGGGGAGGTGTCGATCATCTGCTGGTAGTCGACGGCCAGGGTCTCGTCCAGCTCGGTCTGCGGTTCGCCCATGTGGCGGGCGGCAGCCTGCAGAAAGGGCTTGCCCAGCATCATCATCACGGTGGCCAGGCGGTGTTCTTCCAGGGCGTTCTGCCCGAAGGTGTGCAGGCCCACGGGCTGGATGGTCTCGGCCAGTTCGTGCAGGTGGGCGTGCAGCGTGTCGAGGAAGGCGGCGAAATCGGTGCGGGCGCGTTCTTCGGTCCATTCCAGGTCGGCCAGCAGCCGCTCCTGCTTCGCGCGGGCCAGGATATCGGTCCTGATCTGGTCCTTGACGGCCCCTTCTTCCTGCGAGAGCCACTGGTGCAGCAGGTCGTGGAGCTCGGTCAGCCGCTGGTGCAGGCCGGCCGGGCGCAGCGGCGGGGTCTGGTGGCTGACGGTGACGGCGCGTCCACGGCGGCGGGCCTGGGTGGCTTCACCGACGTTGTCGACGATGTAGGGATAGATGACCGGGATGTTGCCGACAGCCAGCATCGGCGGGTCGTAGACGGACAGGCCGCGTTCCTTGCCGGGCAGCCATTCCTGGGTGCCGTGGGTGCCGAAGTGGATCAGGGCGTCATGTGCGGCGCCTTCGCGGACCCACAGGTAGGTGGCCAGGTAGGTGTGCGGCGGCAGGGCATCGGCACGGGTGGAGTGGTAGAGGGCCTTTTCGCGGTCGATGCCGCCATCGGGGCCGAGTTCGGCGCGGCCGGGCTGCGGCAGGATGGCCAGCTTGCCCAGTTGCAGGCGCGGGATGGCAAAGACAGGCTCACCCTGCCAGTCGACGACGCTGGCGGAATGTGCCGGATCGCCCCAGCGGGTCAGCAGGGCCTGGCGGGTGGCTTCGGGGAGCCCATCCAGCCATTGGCGGTAGCGTGCCAGTGGCAGCGGTGCGGCCAGGCCATCCGCCAGAAGCTGCTTCAGCAGGGTCGGGCGTTCTTGGCTGTAGGCCGGGGCCAGCAGGCGTTGCAGCCGCGTGATGAGTTCTTCCTCGGGCGGCAGGGACGGGATGTCGTAGCCGGCCTCGCGCAGGGCGTCGGCGGTGCTGCCCAGGCTGCGCGGGATGTTCATGTACGAGGACGACAGGTTCTTCTCGCCGGCAGGATAGTTCCAGAACATCAGCGCCAGTTGCTGCTGACCGGCGGGCTTGCGCTGCAGGCGCGCCAGGGCCAGGGCACGGTCGGCCACGGCCTGGGCCTGGGCAGGAATGGCCACCACGTCGTCGTGGGGCTTGCGGGTGGCGGCCGCGATCTGGATGTCGGTGATGCCGGCGTATTCGGGCTGCGCCAGGAAGAAGGGCACTTCCATCATCGACAGGCCCTGGGCGTCGGCCTGCCAGGCGGCGGCATCGCCATGGCGGTATCGGGTGGCCTGGATGACGGGCAGGCCCAGTTCCGTGAATTCGCTGCGCCGTCCTTCGGCGTTGAGCATGATCTGGGTGTTGATGATCACGTCGGCCAGGGGCGGCCGGTTTTCATCGGGGCGCAGCAGCTGGCGCAGGCTACCCTTGGGCAGCATGCGGTCGAAGATGGGCATGGCGATGGCGCCCTGCTTCTCGATGCGTGCCACCAGGTCGTCGATCATGCCGGTCTCGATGCTGTCCAGGTACTGGCGGTGCATCAGGATGGCAATGGTGGGGGGACGCTGGTCGTCCACGCCGCGCCAGCGCAGGAAGGCGGGCACATCGGGAAACACCAGGTCCGGGGCCCGGGGGTGATAGACGCCCACCTGCGGGATCTCCAGCGGCGGTGGCAGGTCGGCCGGTGCGGGCTGATGGTCCATGGCGCTGGCCAGCAGACGGAAGAACCCCTCGAAGTTGCGGGCACCGCCGTTGGCGTAGTAGGCCACCAGCGGCTTTGCCTGTGCATCGGTGAAACCCTGCCAGGCGGGGCGCTGGGCACTCAGCCAGATGAAGGGCGTCTGCAGCTCGGTCAGCGCACGGCCCAGGTGGGCACGCACGTCCTGCTCCAGCGGGGATTCGATGAAGACGGCGTCATAGCCACGAAAGACCTCAGGGCCGCTCTGTGCAGGGATGCTGTCCAGGTAGCGGCCCTCCACGGCCAGCCCGTGGGGGGCGGCCAACTGTTCCAGGTGGTGGAACTTGCCCCGGGGAACGTTGTGGGTGGCCACGAACAGCAGGCGGTGGCGAGCGGTCGGTACGGTGGCCGATAGGGTGTCCGAGGAGGGACTGGCCTCAGCCGTGACCCGTGCAGGCAGGATGCTCAGGCAGGTCAGCAGCAGAAACAGCAGGACCGGAAGCAGGAAGCGTTCCTGCGCTGCCCGCGTCATCACGCTGGCGGCATGAACGGTTTCGGGACGGGGGCGTGTGATGCTGCGCATGGACATCATCCGTAAGAAAGAAGGGTCGCCAGGAAAAGAAAAGGGCGCCAGACCGCCTGCCGCATGTTCGGGCAGTCTGATAAAGGGCCCGTGCCGGGGCACGGGCGCGGCGTGGAAAGCCGTGCTGCTTGGGTGATGGCGGGGGCCGCCTCAGAATTCGATCTGCAGCTGCGTGAACCAGGTTCGGCCCCGAATGGCATAGCCGAAGTCCGGCGATTTCTCGGCCAGACGGAGGTTGCCCAGGTTATCCAGGCCGACGCGCCAGCTGACATGCGGGTTGATCTTCTGGCCGATGCTGGCGTCGGTGAGCGTGTAGCCGGGCAGGCGGGTATTGTCCGAGACCCGCTGGCGGCCGGTGTAATGGACGCCCAGTCGCAGATCGAAGTCCCGGGGGGCTTCCCAGTGCAGGCGCGAATGCACGACGCTGCGTGGTCGGTTGACCAGTTCCGCACCGTTGCCGTCGCGGGCGTGCAGCAGCGTCACGTCGTTGTTCCAGTGCAGGTTCGGCGTGATGTCCCAGCCCAGTCCCAGTTCGGCTCCCCGGATGCGGGCACGGTTGACGTTGTCGTACTGATAGAAATTGCGGATGCCCTGCTGACGCAGCAGGCGCAGGTAGATCAGGTCCTTGACCTTGTTCTGGAACAGCGTGCCGCGCAGGGACAGGGGACCGACCCGGTAGTCGGCGGCCAGTTCGAAGGAACGCGAGGTCTCGGGCCGGATGTTGTCGTTGCCGTAGAAGGTGTGCGGTCCTTCGGCACCGACGTAGTTCGAGGAAATCTGCTTCAGCGTGGGGGCCTTGAAGGCCTCGCCATAGCCGCCCTTGATGGTCAGCTCGGGCGTAGCCTGCCACACCAGATAGGCACGCGGACTGGTCTCGTTGTGGAAGATCTCGTGGTGGTCAACGCGCACGCCCAGGGTGGCCATCAGGCTGGTGCCAAGACTGATCTCGTCCTGCAGGAACAGCGCGCGGTGATCGGCACTGTCGCGCCCGTTGCGCAGGCCTGCATTGACCAGCGTCTCGCGCCGCGCCTCGACGCCGGCAGCCAGATGGTGCCGGTCCATCCGGTGTGACACGGATCCGTCGTACACCACGTCACGCATGTCCTGCGGACGGGTGGGGGTGACGCCGTTGGTGCGGTAGTTGCGCACCTCGATGGCGCTGCGATAGGCACGCAGCTGGGCCCGGGTCTGGCCGAAGCTGCCGTTCCACTGGGCGTGGGTCTGTTCGCGGTCCAGCTTGTAGAGGTTCTGGTAACGCACGCCACGCTCGCTGGTGTCGTTGTAGAAACGGTCTTCGCGTCCCTGGCGCCAGCCCACCTCGAAGCGGTGCTGGGGATTGAGCGTGTAGCGGGCGGTGATGCCGGCATTGCCGGGGCGCCGACCCTCGATCTCGCTGAGTTTTCCGTCGGGCGTGGCGATGCTGCCCACGTGGCCTTTCTCGCCGTCGATGCGCACGGCCAGGTTCTCGCCAAGAGGGCCCGCGGCGTAGATGGAGGCCTTGCTGCCGGTGCCGCCGCGCTGGTGGTCGGAGGCACGTTGCGCGGACAGGGTGATGGCGCCCTCCCATTTGTCGGTGGGCCAGCGGGTGATGACGTTGACCACGCCACCCAGGGCCTCGGAACCATAGAGTGCTGACAGCGGACCACGGATCACTTCCACCCGTTCCACGGCCGACATCGGCACCCAGCCATACTGGTAGTCGGAGTGCCCGACCACGTCATCGGTGGCGGAGATGCGTCGGCCATCGACCAGCATCAGGGTGTGGGCATCGTTCATGCCACGCAGGCTGAGGGTCTTGCGTCCGCCAGTCTGTCTGGGCGAGAGGGACAGGCCCGGCGTGTCCTGGACGGTGTCGAGCAGATCATCGCTGGCACGATTCTGGATGTGCTCCCGGTCGATCACCGTGACGGAGGCCGGGGCAGTCAGGGCGTCTTCCTCGTGCCCGGTGGCCGTGACGGTGACGGCGGGCAGGCGGGTGGCCAGCAGCAGGGTCCGGTGGCGTGTTGCCCGGAACGGAGGCTGATCCTCGGGGAGTCGGGCGGATCCGGTCGCGTCGACCAGGGCCGTGCTGTTGGCCAGGGGGACACGGGGGGTGGGCGGTGTACCCTCGGATCGGGACAGGGGCTGGGCGTGAAGGCTGGTGCATGCCAGCAGAACAGCCAGGGCCAGGGGATGGCGTGGGGCAGGGTATCGCATGACGGGCTTGTCTCGTGTGCTTTTGCGGTGTGCCGGCAGGACTGTCACAGGCATCATGCGGCCAGCCTGTCATCTATCCGGCATGCAGGCTGATGAGCCTGCAATGTCCTGTCTGTGGTGCCG
>CAUVLK010000089.1:0-8083 GCA_963552635.1 uncultured Lautropia sp.
GAACCGTTCCGAATGCCCCGCCACCGTGCCTGACCGGCCGGTGCATGCCGGCGTGGACGGGCGCGGGCTGCGCGCCTTTCTGCTGGCCGTGGTGCTGGTGCTGGGGATGCTGTCGGTGGTGCTTCCTGCCGGGGCGCAGCAGCTGCAGGCCGTGCCGAAGCTGTCCGGTCCGGTGGTCGATACCGTGGGGCTGCTGAGCCCCGACACGCGCGAGGCCCTGACCCGGCAGCTGCTGGCCCTGCAGGAACGCAAGGGCAGCCAGCTGGCCGTGCTGGTGGTAGCCACCACGCAGCCGGAGCCCATCGAGGCCTATTCGATACGGGTGGCCGAGGCCTGGAAGCTGGGGCGCGGCAAGGCAGGACCTTCCGGTCAGGATGTCGATGACGGCGTGCTGCTTCTGGTGGCGCGCGACGACCGCCGTGCCCGCATCGAGGTCGGTTACGGTCTGGAAGGCGCCATTTCCGATGGCATCGCCAAGCGGATCATCGACCAGCAGCTGCTGCCGCACTTCCGGCAGCAGGACTGGGACGGGGGCGTGCAGGCAGCCGTCGACGCGCTGCAGGCGCGCATCGATGGCGAGGCTCTGCCTGAACCTGCCAAGGCGGTCGATCCCTTCGACACCTGGGCCGAGGACGTGCTGCCGCTGATGTTCTTCATGGGTATCGGCGGAGTCATCGCCTCGGGCATCATCGGGCGGTGGCTGGCCTCCATCGGTGCCGGCGGCATCATGGGCTTCTCGGCCTTCGGCATCCTGGGTTCGCCGATCGTGGCCGCGATCTGCGGCGTGGTGGTGCTGGGCTTCGTGCTGCTGGTCACGCTGGGCACGTCGCCCGGCCTGCAGCAGGTGGGCCGTCACACGTATCGCAACCGTCGCGGTGGTGGATGGGGTGGCGGCCTGGGCGGTGGCGGTGGTTTCGGCGGCGGATTCGGTGGGGGTGGCGGATTCGGCGGAGGCGGCAGCTTCAGTGGCGGCGGTGGTGGTTTCGGTGGAGGAGGGGCATCCGGTGGCTGGTGATCCTGTCGACGGGCGCACGCCGGGCAAGCCGGCATCCATGAAGGCCGGGCGGCGCAGCCTGGCCTGCTTCTGGCGTCACAGCGGCCTGGCCCCTGATCCGGTCGGTCGTGCCTTCGACGATGCGGCCTTCGATCGCATCGAGGCTGCCATCGCGGCCGGCGAAAGCCGTCATCGGGGCGAGATCCGTTTCGCGCTGGAGTCCCGACTGGGCTGGCATGCGCTGCGCCGGGGGCTGACGGCCCGCGAGCGGGCGCTGCAGGTGTTCGGTGAACAGCGCATCTGGGACACCGAAGAGAACACCGGCATCCTCATCTACCTGTTGACGGCCGACCGTGCTGTCGAGATCATCGCGGATCGGCTGGTGCATCAGCGCCTGCCGGCCGGCATCTGGCACGAGACCTGCCAGCAGATTGTCGGCACCATCAGCCACGGCAACCCGGTCGACGGCGTGGTGTCCGCCATCGAACGACTGGGCCAGGCACTGGCCGAGGCGTTGCCGGCCGTGCCGGGCCGCGCCAATCCCAACGAACTGGACGACCGTCCGATCCGCCTCTGAGGCGGCGGTGGGGTCCTCTCCCGGAGCGTCATGATTTCCGATCGTCGCCGACAGCTTTCTTCATTCCTGCTGGGGAGCGCGCTGGCCTTGCCACTGGGCCGGATGGCCCGGGCTGCCGAGGCAGCTCCGGGAACGGCCAATGCCGCAACATCCGGTGCGAAGCCGGCGACCGACAACGGTGTGCCCGTGCTCACCCGGCTGTCGGTGCCCGGTCTGCCGGCCGCGGCCTTTTCGCTGGAATTCGATGTCTACTACGGTGACTACTCCGGCAGTGGGGTGGAGGTGGCCAGCGCCACCTATCGCTTCCAGAAGCAGGGTAATCGCTATCGGCTCGATACCGAGGCCCGCGCCAGCGGGGTGCTGGCCGTGTTCTATTCCGGCACGCTCGTGCAGGTCAGTGAAGGGGTGATGGATGCGCAAGGTTTCGTGCCCGCGCGCTATTCCGAGAAACGGGGCCGTCGGCCCGAGCGACGCTACCGCTTCGACAGCCTGTCACGGCACATCCGCCAGGAAGGCGACCCGGCCATCGATTTTGCCTATCCCGATGGCACGCAGGACCGTCTCACCATCTTCTTCCAGCTGGGCCTGCTGGCCCGGGCCGATGCCCGGCGCTTCAGGCCCGGTCAGAAGTTCGTGCTGCCGCTGGCGGGCTCACGCCGCATCGACGAACCCTTCTTCCGGGTGGTGAGGCAGGAACGGATGCGCACCAACGCCGGCGAGTTCGATGCGCTGCACATTTCCGTCGAGAAGCCCGGCGACCAGGACGCGCCGCGTTTCGACATCTGGCTGGCCCCGGAGCTGAAGATGCTGCCGGTGCGTATCCGCGTGTTCGACCATGGCGGCGGTGGCAAGATCGTCGATCAGGTGCTCAGGCGTCGGCCGCAGGAGATCCGCTGAATCCGAGGATCTCCAGGGACCTCTGCTTTCTCGGCCGAGTGTCGTCAGGCAGCCGTATTGGTGATCGGCACCAGCAGCCAGATGGAGGCCACCAGCAGGGCAAAGCCGATCAGTTCAAGGCGGGCACGGATTCGGGGGGAGAGCTGCATCATGCTTCTGTTTCCTCCGGGATGGGTGTCGCGTCTTCCTGGACGCTCTGGGCCAGACCACGCGCAAAGGCGCTGGCGCTGGGCTTGTCCACGTACACGCAGCGCTTGCCGGTGCGCTTGCAGTGATCCTTCACCAGCCAGTAGGCGCTGTGGCTGATGCAGCCCGCCTGGCAGATCACCAGGTCGGCGGCGGCCAGGCTGGCATCCAGCCGGTGCACGCTGTCTTCGCGGCCACCGTCGTGGTGGATGAAGCGACCGCCTTTTTTCTCGACGATGCGGCGATAGATGGAGATCGCCGCATGGCGCCCACCCACGCACAGCACCGCGCGTGAATCCAGCTGCTCGGCTGTCACCTCGCCCCGGGCCGCAGCGGCCTGACGGGGACAGCCCGTGGAAGCCGGCGCAGCCGATGAGCCGTCCGCAGCCCTGGATTCGGTCGCCTCGTCCAGTACTGGAGCTGGCTGTTCGGGCGCCGCCAGATTGCGGCGCGTGTCGACGATGCGCTGCATCAGCTCCTGGTTGCGTTCGCTCAGCCAGCGCACCTGTTCGGACAGCTCGATGCGGCTGTCCAGGTCCTCGGCGTTGCGGCGCAGGGTCTCCAGCTCTTCCTGCAGCTGGCGGATGGTGTTTTCCTTGCCGGCATTGTGGGCCCGCAGCCGCTGCAGCTCGCCATTGAGCGCCTCGGTCTCGGCCGCTTTCTCCACCTGCAGCTGCTGATAGCGCTGGCGGGCCTTCTCGATGTCCTGCTGGCAGCGTGCGTGTTCCTCGGCCAGCGACTGGTAGCGCTCGTCCTTGTCGCGCGAGGCGGCGCTGGCCTGATGCTGCAGCATGTGCACCTCGCGGTAGATCCGCTCCAGCGTGGCGGCATCGCAGCGCGGGTGCGTCATGCAGGCCCAGAGGCCAGCCGTGGCCTCGTTTCTGGTCACGAACTGCTGCCACTGCGCATGCAGTGCCTCGGCCGTCTTGATCGAAGCCAGCTTGCGGATGGCCATGGCGTAGCGCTGGTCAAGCTCCTTCTGCAGCAGCTCCGACAGCTCGCCGCGCCGCCGGCATTCATTGACCGCGTTGACGTGCAGCTCGTAGTCATCCTCGGGCAGGGGGGCGTCCATCGTGCGGGCAGCCAGCTTGCGCAGCGTGTTCATCGACAGGCACAAGCCGACGATCGGACAGTGACAGTGTGCGGCCAGATCCCACAGCTTGCGACGACGTGACCCGTTGTCGGCCGGCAGCTTGGCGGGCTGGCGCATCGTCGGTTCGAAGTTGCTGATGTCCAGCGCACCCTCGGTCGGGTTCTTCAGGATGGCCAGGGTCGGCCGATCGCCCAGATAAAGTTCACGATCCTGCATGATGTGGTTCTTCTGGAAGGAAATGGGAGACCAGGGGGGCCGCCGGTGACGTGGAATGGCGCGGTGAGCAGAAGTGTCCGATGAGACGTCCCCTGAGACGGGAGCGGGCCCGTCCTGCATGGCCGGCCCCATGCTCCGTGGTCAAGTCGTCATAGTCTACTGCTACTCATTATCATTAGCAAACTTAATCCCTTCACGGCGTCCGGGGAGGCCGTGGCGGTGAAAGATGTGCGGGAGGGCTAGTGGGAAGGACTCAAATGGAAAGGGCCGCCTCGCACATGGCGATGGCGGCCCTTTTCTTGGTGCCCGCGTGCAGGTGCCCGGAAGGACACTTGGAGAGTATTCCGGTCGTCCGTTGCGACGCCGGCTGGCTGTCGAGACCGGTTCCTGCCGGGGGACTTCCTGTCGGCGCCAATCCCCGGTCAGGGAGCGATCCCTTCGCCTCAGCCCTTCTTCTTGCCGAACGAGTCCTTCAGCGTCGTCACCCGGTTGAACACGGGCTTGTCGGCCGTGTGGTCGAAGCGGTCGGCCACGTAGTAGCCCTGGCGCTCGAACTGGAACTGCTGCTCGGGCTTCGCTTCGCGGATCAGCGGCTCGGCATAGCCGGTGCGCACGGTCTTCGAGTCGGGGTTGATGTTCTCCAGCGGATCGCGTCCACCGGCATCCGGCTGGGCGTCCAGGAAGAGCGGTGCGAAGATGCGCAGCTCGACCGGCACGGCATCGCTGGCCGATACCCAGTGGATGTTGCCCTTGACCTTCACGCTGTCGGCGCCAGGCGTGCCCGAGCGGGTATCGGGCAGATACTCGCAGCGTACCTGCAGGATCTCGCCGTTGGCGTCACGGTCCACGCCGGTGCAGCGCACCACGAAGCCATGGCGCAGGCGCACCATCTGGCCCGGGGTCATCCGGAAGAAGCCCTTGGGCGGGTTCTCGGCGAAGTCCTCGCGCTCGATCCACAGCTCGCGGCTCAGCTCGAAGCGGCGCACGCCCCGTTCGGGGTGATGCGGATGGCGGGGCGCCTCACAGATGATCCGCTCGGCTGGGTCCATGTTCTCGATCACCAGGCGGATGGGATCCGTGATGACGTGCAGGCGGTCGACCTCGGGGTCCAGAACCTCGCGTACCGTCTGCTCCAGCACTGCCATCTCGATCAGCTGGTTGGCCTTGGAGATGCCGGCGCGTTCGCAGAACAGCCGGATGGCAGCCGGTGGAAAACCGCGACGACGCAGACCGGCGATGGTCGTCATCCGCGGATCGTCCCAGCCTGACACGATGCCCTCGTCCACCAGCGCCTTCAGCTTGCGCTTGCTGGTGATGGTGTAGGTCAGGTTCATCCGGGCAAACTCGATCTGCCGCGGCAGCGGCTCGTCCAGCATCCCCGTTTCCGCCACGCGGGCCAGCAGCCAGTCGTACAGCGGCCGGTGGTCCTCGAACTCCAGCGTGCACAGCGAATGCGTGATCCGCTCCAGCGCATCTTCCAGCGGATGTGCGTAGTCGTACATCGGGTAGGTGGGCCAGGCGTCGCCGGTGCGATGGTGGTGCGCCTTGCGGACCCGGTACAGGATCGGATCACGCATGTTGATGTTGGGCGAGGCCATGTCGATCCGCGCCCGCAGCACCATCGAACCATCGGGGTGCTGTCCCGCACGCATTTCCCGGAACAGGCGCAGGTTCTCTTCCACCGAGCGGTCACGGAACGGCGAGTTGCGGCCCGGCTCGGTCAGCGTGCCCCGGTTCTCGCGGATCTGGTCGCCGGTCTGGCTGTCCACGTAGGCGTGGCCGGCCTCGATCAGCTTCAGCGCGATCTGGTAGAAGGTTTCGAAGTAGTCGCTGGCGTAGTAGAGGTCGCACTCGCCATCGGCGAAGGTCCAGTCAAAGCCCAGCCAGCGCACCGAATCGATGATCGCGTCGACGTATTCCTGGTTTTCCTTCTCGGGGTTGGTGTCGTCGAAGCGCAGGTGGCAGCGCCCGCCGTAGTCGGCCGCCAGCTCGAAGTTCAGGCAGATCGACTTGGCGTGCCCGATGTGCAGGAAGCCGTTGGGCTCGGGCGGAAAGCGCGTGCGGATGCGCGCCGGATCCACCCGGCCTGCACGCTGGACGTCAGCCGTGCCGGGCTTGCCCGCCCAGGTGCGGCCCTCCAGCTTCTGGCTGGCCAGATCGGCATCGATGGCCTGGCGGATGAAGTTGCTGACCGTGGCGGTGCTGGCCTCGGCCGGACGGCCGCTGGCTGCGCCGGTGTCGGCAGGGCGGCCGGCAGCCGCCCCGGAAGCATCGGATGTCTTCATTGAATGCGTGTGCCGATCTTTTTCAGACACCCAGTAGTTCGACATCGAACAGCAGCGTGGCGTTGGGCGGAATGACACCGCCCGCGCCGCGGGTACCGTAGCCCATGGCCGCCGGGATCAGCAGCCGGCGCTTGCCGCCGACCTTCATGCTGGCCACGCCCTCGTCCCAGCCACGGATCACTTCGCCCGCGCCCAGCGTAAAGACGAACGGCTGGTTGCGGTCACGGCTGGAGTCGAACTTGCGGCCGGCGCGACCGCCCTCGGCGGAGGCGGGATCGGCTTCCCACAGCCAGCCGGTGTAGTGCACCTTCACGCGCTTGCCGGGGACGGCCTCGTCGCCCGTGCCGACTTCGATGTCCTGGATGCCCAGGCCGTTTGCCTTGATGTCGAAACTCATTGTTCTGGCCCCTGTTCTGACTGACAAAGGGAGGGCCAGCACGGCCTTCCCGAAGGTCCAGAAGATAGCACGCCGGGCGCCGCCCCGGAGGTGTTCCGTGGGCGGCGCCCGGCGTGGCGTGCGTGCTGCTCGACTCAGGCAGGCGCGGAGACTCAGCGCGGATCGACGGTGGCCCAGCCGTGTTCGGTCCGCGGGTTCACGTAGGTGTCGTAATAATCACCCAGTGCGCTCAGTTCGGCCAGTGCGTCGAAGCTGAAGCCCTGACGGTTGCCGCGCGTGTCGATCAGCAGGTCGGAGAGCTGGCGGCGGAAGGTGGCGGGGCTGTCCCAGCTGGCCAGCAGCCGGTCCAGCATCCAGGGATGTTCCTTGGCGCAGTGCAGCGGACGGGTCTCGACGGGCATGCGCAGCAGGATGCGCTGGGCCTGCAGGCTGAGCTGGGCCAGCGCGTCGGCCGGCACGTCCAGGGGGGCAGGGCTCAGCGGCTTGGCCTCGGGCACCACGGCCTGGAAGGCGACGGCGCGGGGGACGATGCGGGGAGCCGATTTGCTCGATTGACGAAACCAGTTGAACATAGCCGTTTGACCAGGTTGATGCCAGTCGTCGGGCGCCATCGGGCGCTGGTTCCGGGACTGGCCGTTGCGGGAGCCGTTCTTCATGCCGAATCGACCGTCAGTCTAGAAAAAGTCCAAGCGCTTCGGGAGGAATTTATTCATGTTTCAGGCATATGACGTGGCATCGGGCGGGCAGGTGCAGGGCGACATCCGGGTACCGGGTGACAAGTCCATCTCGCACCGCGCCATCATGCTGGGCGCGCTGGCCGAGGGCGTGACGGAAGTCCATGGCTTCCTGGAAGGCGCCGATGCCCTGGCCACCGCCCAGATCTTCCGGGCAATGGGCGTGCGCATCGATGGTCCGGACCAGGGGCAGGTGAAGGTGCATGGCGTGGGGCTGCATGGCCTGCAGGCGCCGGCCGGCGACCTGGACTGCGGCAACTCGGGCACCTCGATGCGGCTCTTGTGCGGCATTCTGGCCGGCCAGCGCTTTGCCACCCGGATGGTGGGCGATGCCAGCCTGTCGCGCCGCCCCATGCGGCGGGTGATCGATCCGCTCTCGCGGATGGGCGCGCGCATCGACAGCCAGGACGGCAAGCCGCCGCTGCAGGTGCAGCCGGTGGTCGGGCTCACGGCCGTGGACCTGAAGCTGACGGTGGCCAGCGCCCAGGTGAAGTCGGCGCTGTTGCTGGCCGGGCTGTATGCCGACGGCGAGACGCGCGTCACGGAACCGGCGCCCACGCGCGACCACACCGAACGGATGCTGGCGGCCTTCGGCGTGCAGGTGGGGCGCGAGGGGGCCACGGCGTCGGTGCGCGGCGGGCAGGTGCTGCGCGCGGCGCGGGTGGACGTGCCGGCCGACATCTCGTCGGCAGCCTTCTTCCTGG
>CAUVLK010000090.1:0-8075 GCA_963552635.1 uncultured Lautropia sp.
GGGCGGGAGCAGGAACCCATCTTTCTGGTCATTCGGGATGGGCGCCATGCCCGGGACGAATCACAGGAGGGGCTTCATCTGGGGCTGCAGGTCCATCGTCTTCTGAAGGTACCGCCACGGAAGGGGGCGTCACGGGACGTGAAGGTGAGCGTCCTGGTTGATGGCAAGGATCTTGGTTTCCGTCTGCATGCCCGCGAGGATCCGGACGGGCTGTGGTGGTCGGACAATGCGCTGGATGACTATGATGGACTGGAGCGGCTGGATCGGTTGCTGCAGGCACGCAAGGTCGTGCTGCGTTTTGTGGATGGACAGCGTGTCGTCGAGGTGCCGGTGAGCCCGCGTGCAAGGACGGCCATGCGGCATGTGCGCGATGCCTATCGGGCGATGAATGCGCTGAAGTGGCTGGAGTTCCGGGGGCCGTGAAGGCCCCGGGTGGGAGATGACGGCCGCAGGTGCCTGCCGTCGCCCCGGCTGTCCGGCCCTCATGCACTTCGGGCGTCCCGGCGGCGTTTTGATGTTTCTCCTGGTCGGGGTGTCTGACCTTGCACCGGTCTGTGCTGTCCTTCCGTCTTGGGCACGCGGTGACGAAGGCGCCGACAGGGTCTAATCGGGAACCATGGACACGATGGGGTGGTGCGCATGGTAGAGGCCGGGATGGAGGTGCGGGCGCCGGAGGGGCGTGCGCAGACGGCGGGCACGCGGCTGATGCCGGGTGAGCCCGGCCGGCGGCTGATGATCGACCGGCTGCTGGCGTTGCTGGCCGAGCAGGGCGAGATCAGCGAGGAAACGCGCCAGACGCTGTCGCGTGACGCCTTGCTGTCGTCAGCTGACCGGCATCCGCTGGTGATGATTGCCGAGCGCAAGCTGAAGGGGCTGAAGCCGCCGCATGCGATGCTGGATGTGGACTGGCTGTGTCAGTGGCTGGCGGGCCAGATTGGCTGGCGGCATGTGCGCATCGATCCGCTGAAGGTGGATTTCTCGCGCATCGGCGAGGTGATGAGCAAGGCCTATGCCAATCGCTATCGCATCCTGCCGCTGGAGGTCACGCCCGATTCGGTGACGATCGCCACGGCCGAGCCCTATCTGACGGCGGAGTGGGTGGCAGAGCTGTCGCACACGCTGCGCCGGCGGGTGATGCCGGTGCTGGCCAGTCCGCTGGAGCTGCAGCGCTATCTGGCGGAGTTTTTCGATCTGGCGGGGACGATCCGCAGTGCGCAGCGCAACGGCCAGACAGCGATCCAGAACAATTTCGAGCAGCTGGTGGAGCTGGGCCGCAACGGCCGGCATTTTGATGCCAACGACCAGCATATCGTCACGGTGGTGGACTGGCTGTGGCAGTATGCGTTCGAGCAGCGGGCCAGCGACATCCATCTGGAGCCCCGGCGTGATCTGGGGGTGGTGCGCTTTCGCATTGACGGCCTGCTGAACAACGTCTACCAGGTGCCACCGGGGGTGATGTCGGCGATGACCAGCCGCATCAAGCTGCTGGGCCGGATGGACGTGGTGGAAAAGCGCCGTCCGCAGGACGGGCGCATCAAGACGCGCGCGGGTGACGGCCACGAGATCGAGCTGCGGCTGTCCACGCTGCCCACGGCCTTCGGCGAGAAGCTGGTGATGCGGGTCTTCGACCCGGAGGTGCTGTCACGCAACTTTGCGCAGCTGGGGTTGCAGGGCGAGGATCTGGCGCGCTGGCAGGACATGACGGGGCGGCCCAACGGCATCGTGCTGGTGACGGGGCCGACCGGCTCGGGCAAGACGACCACGCTCTATGCGACGCTGCGGGCGCTGGCCACGGAAGCGGTGAACGTCTCCACCATCGAGGATCCGATCGAGATGGTGGAGAACAGCTTCAACCAGATGCAGGTGCAGCCGGCCATCGATCTGGGCTTTGCTGACGGCATCCGGGCGCTGATGCGTCAGGACCCGGACATCATCATGGTGGGCGAGATCCGGGATCTGGAAACGGCCGAGATGGCGGTGCAGGCTGCACTGACGGGGCACCTGGTGATCTCCACGCTGCATACCAACGACGCACCCAGCGCCATCACGCGACTGCTGGATCTGGGGGTGCCGGCGTATCTGCTGCAGTCGACGCTCATCGGGGTGATGGCGCAGCGGCTGGCGCGCACGCTGTGTCCGGAGTGCAAGCAGCCCGATGATTCGGTGACGGACGAGATGTGGGCAGACTTCGTGAAGCCCTTCCGCAACGTGCCCCGGCCGGCCTCCATCTACCGGCCGGTGGGATGTCCGTCCTGCCGGATGGGGGGCTTCCGCGGGCGGACCGGTCTCTACGAGATCCTGGCCAACAACGAGAGCATCCGCCAGTACATCACCGAGCGGCCGGAGCTGCGCAAGCTGCGGCTGGCGGCCATCAAGCATGGCATGCGCCCCCTGCGGATGGCGGGTGCCGCTGCGGTGGCGGCCGGGCTCACGACGATCGATGAGGCGCTGCGGCACGCGCCGCCGGTGGAGCTGTAGGCCGGACGTGCTGAAGGGGGTGATGGCCCGTCTCAACCGGCGACGGCATTACGGGGCGTTCTGCGGGCGCCCCAGAGGCCCAGCAGGGCCAGCGCGCCGCAGTAGAGAACGCCGGGCAGGCTGAACAGGCTCATCTTGGCCAGCACCAGCAGGATGGCGGCAAGGCCCAGAAGACGGGGGCCGGTGCGTTGCTGCAGGCGGGTGTAGCCCACGGCCGCCAGCAGATACAGCACGAAGAAGTTCTGGCCGGCCAGCTGCAGCAGCGCTTCGACGCCCAGGCCGGACGTCTGCGTGACGAGAATGACGACCACGTACAGTACCCAGCCTGTCAGCATGGCGCGCACGGGCAGTCCCCGCTGGTCCACGTGGGCCAGCGCCCGGGGCAGCAGGCCATCGCGCCCGGCCGAGAACAGGGCGCGGGAGGTGGACAGGAAGGCGCCGGTGACATTGGCCAGAATCAGCAGGGTGGCGATGATGCCGGTCATCCGGAGCCCGGCAACGCCCAGCCAGCTGTCGGCCAGCCGGGCGATGGGGGCGAGTCGCCAGCCTTCGTCGGCGGTGGCGGCGCTGGCCACCGTCCAGGCGACGAAGACGTACAGCAGGGTGACGATGACGAAGCTGGCCCAGATCGAACGCGGCAGGTTGCGGGCGGGATCCTGCATGTCCTCGGCCAGGAAGGCGGTGATTTCCCAGCCGGTGTAGGCAAAGAGCACGAGGGGTAGCGCCGACAGGACGCCGAGCAGCGCATTGGCGGACAGCATGGGCAGCATGTCGCTGCCTGTCAGGAGGGACGTGCCGGGAGCGGTGTCCGAGGGGGCATGAAGCCAGTAGCCGGCGCAGAGCCCCAGCAGGCCCAGGACGATCAGTGTCGCGATGGCGGTCTGGACGGCGCCGGATACTCGGAGGCCGAACACTCCGAAGAGCAGCCCGATGGTGACCATGCCGATGGCGGTGGCGGCCACGGGCAGACCCGGCAGCGTTTGCTGCAGGTAGGTGGCGCCGATCAGGGCGATGGCGGGCAGCCCCAGCGAGAAGGTGCCGATGACGATGGCTTCGCTGGCGGCCCCCAGCCGGGGGCCGAGGCTGAGGCGGATGTAGCCGACCACGCCGCCGGCGGAGGGGTGACGCCGTGCAAAGAAGGCGAACACGGCCAGCAGCGGCAGCATCAGGACGGACATCAGCAGCCAGGGCAGGTGCCCCAGGCGCCCGGCCTGCGCGTAACTGAGTCCGGGCAGCGTCAGCAGGCCTGCACCCACGACGATCGTGACCGACATGGCGGTGGCGGCCACCAGGCCCATCCGGTGGCTGTCGTTGTTGTGGTCCATCGTATCCGTCCTGCTGCTCACGCGAATCCCCGTTTCGGCAGGTCGGGGATCTTCGGAGGGATCGGGTTCATGCCGTGGGGTTCAGGGCTCACGCGGCACGCCCACCGTCACGGGCGGCACCCACGGGCATTCGGGCTTGAAGGTGCCCGACAGCAGCTGTTCCTTGTATTGTGCGTAGCTGATCGGCTCCAGGGGCTTGACGGCATCCAGACGATAGATGCTCCAGCCGGCGCTGGCCTTGACGGGTCTGGCGTGGATCTGCCCGGGCTTGAGGGTGTCCAGCATCTGGACGGTGTCCCTGGCCCAGCGGCAGGTGGCGAAGGTGCCCAGCTTGCCGCCTTCCCTGGCGCTGAGCGGGTGTTTGGAGTGCTCTCGTGCAGCCTTCTCGAAGGAGGCGCCGCTTCGGAGGCGGGCGATCCACTGGCGGGCTTCCGTTTCGTCGCTCAGCAGGATGTAGCTGACGGTGTACATCTTCTGGCCCTTCACGCTCTGCCGGTAGGCGTCGTATTCCTGGCCGATGACCTCGTCGCTGATGGGCTGCGGCGGTGGCACGTCGGTCCCCGGCTGGATGGCGGCTGGTTCGGCCTTCTCGACGGGGCGGCTGCTGGTGGTCTGAGCAGCCTGCACGCCGCCTGCGGAAAGCGCCAGAGCGGCGGCCAGCAGCAGGCGGGGGAAATGGGGAATCGCGTTCATGCGGTGCGGGATCCTGATGAAAAGACGGTGTCGCCGGCCCTGGCCGATGGGGATGGTCAGCGGATTACAGCAGGCCGTGCAGCGGCACCACGTCCAGCCGGTCGCCTTCGGCGACCGGGCCCTGGTCTTCGGGCAGCACGGCGATGCCGTCGGCCTCGGCGACCGAGCGCAGCTGGGCAGAACTCTGGCTGCCGGCAGGCATGGCCACCGGCAGGTCGTCCGATTCATGGTAGCAGAGCGCCACGCGCAGCAGCTCCTGCCGGCCCGGGCGCTTGCGGATGGCCGTGCCGGCGCGGGCGCGGATGCGCGGCAGCGGGCGCGGGTCGGTGATGCCCGCCATTTTCTGGAGGGCAGCGTCGATGATGAACAGGAAACTGAGCAGCGCAGCCACCGGGTTGCCGGGCAGGCCGAAGACCGGTGTCTGACCGATGCGACCGATGACCAGGGGGCGCCCCGGGCGCAGCTTCAGTTTCCAGGCGTGGGCTTCGGTGGGCAGCGCCATGCCCTGGTGGTTCATGGGCTGTGACAGCACGTGCCAGAGCAGGTCGGCATCCCCCCCAGCGGCACCGCCGGTGGTCAGCAGCACATCGACCTGATCGATGCCGGACGCCAGGGCCTTCGTCAGGATGGCCGGATCGTCGGGCAGCCAGCCCAGGTCGATGGCCTCGAATCCCCGGCTGCGTGCGAGCGCCAGCAGCGTGGGACGGTTGCTGTCATGGATCTGGCCGGCAGCCAGCGGCTGCCCGCCCTGGACCAGTTCGTTGCCGGTGGAGAAAACGCCCACTTTCAGCGGACCGAATACGGGCAGGTCGACGAGGCCCTGCGAGGCGGCCACGCCCAGATCCATGGGGGACAGGATCCTACCGGCAGGGAGGGCGGTCTGGCCTGTGCGGATGTCTTCACCCCGGCGGCGCACATTCTGGCCTGGTTTCTGGCCGGCCGGGAGGGTGATCGTTTCCGACGGGCAAGCGCCGCCATCGGGCTGGCTGCTTGCGCCCTGCAGGGCTGCGTCATCGGCATGGCGGCGGACGTGTTCCTGCATCACCACGGTGTCGGCGCCGGCGGGCATGGGGGCGCCGGTCATGATGCGCCAGGCCTGTCCGGGGGGCAGGGTGGCCGGGGGATCGCCGGCCAGCGTGCGGCCGCCCACGGGCAGCGTGGTGTCACCCTCGGGGGTCAGGTCGGCATGACGCAGGGCGTAGCCGTCCATGGCGGCGTTGTCGCAGGGGGGCAGATCCAGGCGGGCGACGACGTCACGGGCCAGCACGCGGCCGAGGGCGGCGGCCTGGACCGGCGTCGAACGTTCCTGGACACGCGGTGCCACCCAATCGGCCAGCAGCTTGCGGGCCTGGGCCACGGGCACGGCATCCGCATTGAAGTTCGGCAGGCGGGCCAGCAGGGAGGCGAGGGAGGGCCAGTCGGTCGAGGTGCTCATGAACGGGTCTCCGGCGAGATGGGAAAGCCAGCCGGGCGTGGGTCCGGGTGGGGGCTCAGGGGGCTCAGGATGAAGGACGCGGATCGGCAGGCGGGCTCAGACGGCCTTCGGCAGCCTGCCATTCCTCCGGGGTATTGAGGTTCTGGAAGGCCTGCGGATCGGGAAAGGGTACTGCCTGGGCGCCGTGCTGGCCATACCACTGTCGGACCCGGTGGTTGCCGGCTTTCAGGAAGGCATCCAGCGAGGGCAGCAGGTTGCGATGCAGCAGGGCCACCAGCGGGTGGGGCTGGTCAGGGTCGCAGGCGTAGGCAATGGGGGCGCTGCTGGCGGTCAGCGCGTGCTGCAGCCGGGTGACCCAGTCAGGGGGCAGGAAGGGGGTGTCGCAGGCAGTCACGGCCAGCCACTCGGTGGGGCAGACGGACAGGGCCGCGTGGATGCCTGCCAGAGGACCGGGCATGTCGGGCAGCCGATCCGGCAGGACCGGATGGCCCAGCTGACGGTAGTCGTCCAGGTGGCGGTTGGCGCTGATGACAAGGTCCTGCACCTGGGGGGCCAGGTTGTCGATGACCCAGGCGATGAGCGGCCTGCCCGACAGTGGCAGCAGCCCCTTGTCGGCACCGGGGTGCGCAGCCTGAAGGCGCCGTGCTGCTCCGCCGGCCAGCACCAGGCCGGTGATGGGGGCTTCAGCCACCGATGTAGCTCATTTCCACCCGCCGTCTGCCGTTGGGGGTCGGACTGGCGGACTTCTGGCTGCTGCGCAGCTCGGAATAGCGGTCGTCACGTCCCTGCCAGAGATTCATCAATGCGGCACGAATGTCCTCGTCGGGCAGCTGGCGGCGCAGCAGGCCGCGCAGATCATGGCCCTGATGGCCGAACAGGCAGGTGAAGAGCTGGCCTTCGGTGGTCAGCCGCAGACGCGAGCAGTCGCCGCAGAAAGGCTGGGTGACGGAAGAGATGACACCGATCTCGCCGGCACCGTCGAGGAAGCGCCAGCGCTGGGCCACCTCACCGGGATAGTTCGGATCGACAGGGGCCAGCGGATGCACGGCGTGGATGCGCGCGATGATGTCGCGGCTGGGCAGCACTTCTTCCATGCGCCAGCCGTTGCTGGCGCCCACGTCCATGTATTCGATGAAGCGCAGGATGTGTCCGGTGCCACGGAAATGCTCGACCATCGGCAGGATCTCGCCGTCGTTCAGGCCGCGGCGCACCACCATGTTGACCTTGATGCCGGAGAAACCGGCCTGGGCAGCGGCCTCGATGCCGGCCAGGACGCGGGAAACCGGGAAGTTGGCGTCGTTGAGCTTGCGAAACAGTGCGTCGTCCAGTCCGTCCAGGCTGACCGTGACGCGATCAAGCCCGGCCTCGCGCAGTGATTGCGCCTTCTTGGCCAGCAACGAGCCGTTGGTGGTCAGGGTCAGCTCGATGGGCTCGCCGTCGGGCTGGCGCAGACAGCTGAGCTGGGCGATCAGGGTTTCCAGGTCTCGCCGCAGCAGCGGCTCGCCGCCGGTCAGGCGGATCTTCTTCACGCCCAGGCCGACCATCAGCCGGGCGATGCGGGTGATTTCCTCGAAGCTGAGCAACGAGCCGTGCGAGAGGAACTCATGGTCCTTGCCAAAGACCTCGCGCGGCATGCAGTACGAGCAGCGGAAGTTGCAGCGGTCGGTGACCGAGATGCGTAGGTCGTGCAGGGGGCGGCCACGGGCATCGAGCAGTGCGCCGTCCGGAGACAGGGGCAGCGCCGATATGCCGTGCTGCGGGCGGACCGGCTGCATCGGCAGGATACCGCGACTGCGCTGGTCGGCAATGGGTATGACTCGTTCTGCCATGAAGGGGAAAGGAAGTGAACCGGCCCGACAGGCGATGCCTGCCGGGCCGGTGGGGTGGTTACTGCTCGTCCGACGGCTTGCCGGCCTGGGTTTCCACCTGTTGCAGCGGTTCAGTGGCGACCGGCGTGCGCGGCTTGCGCTGCCGGCGCGGCCACGGGGCAGCAGGCGCGGTCACGACAGGCTCGGCCTGCGGGGCTGCGCTGGTCTGCACCCATTCCAGCCCCGCCGACTGTACCACTTCCTCCAGTGCCCGGGTGGGGACGGGCTGGGCAGGCGCTGCCTGCGGGCCCTCGTAGCTCAGGGGATAGAGCACCG
>CAUVLK010000091.1:0-8045 GCA_963552635.1 uncultured Lautropia sp.
GGGGGCCGGGGCGGGTCCGGCGGGGCTGTCGAGGAGAGGGACGGGGTGGGGCCTGGTCTGAGGGAAGGGGCTCAGAGGGCCTGATGCAGAAAGAAGAGGATAAAAAAAGCCCCCGACCGGAAGGCAGGAGGCTTGGGGCGCCATCACGCAGGGCGGATGGCGCTGACCGCAGAGGGGGTATCAGAAGAAGTGACGGATACCCAGAGCGACGCGGCGGGGCTTGGTGTTGTCCTGGCCCGGGACTTCGGCTTTGCCGATACCGACAGCACCGTACACGAAGGTACGCTTGCTCAGGCCGTGAGCATAGGCCAGACCGACGCCACTGTGCTTGTTGTTGCTGGCGCGCTTGAACTCGTCACGACGGAACGTCAGATAGGCCGTGCCGTTGTCGGAGACCTGATAGCTCAGGTTGCCGAAGAAGCCCTTGTCCTTGACGCTTGCGCCAGTAACGGGCTTGGTCTCGTTCTGGGCGTAGGCCAAGCCGGCACCGAACGGGCCGATCTTGGTACCGATGGAGGCGCCCAGCTCGTTGGTGCGCTTCACGTTGTTGACCTTGCCACCGTCGACGGACAGGTAGCCGATGCCGAAGGTGAAGGCACCCCAGTCGCCCACACCAGCGACGGAGTAGTAGTCACCCTGCTTGGCCACGTCACCTGCGGCGACGTTGGTGGCTTCCGATTCACCAGCACCGTAGCCGGCGTACAGCTTGAAGCCGCCCAGCGAGGGGGTGACATAGCTGATGGTGTTGTCACGCTTGCTGGTGTAGCCAGCCAGCGCGTCGCTGCTGTAGTACCAGGATTGGCCGGTGAGGTCAGCTGCCTCGATGGCATAGCTCAGCGGCACGGTCTGACGACCCAGCTTGATGGTACCGAAGCCACCGTCCAGGCCAACCCAGGCCTGGCCCTGCCAGAAGCGGTTGGCGTTGGCCAGACGGCCGGTATCGGCGCGGGCGCGATACTCCAGGTTGAAGATGGCCTTCAGGCCATTGCCGAGGTCCTCGGAGCCGACGATGCCGACACGGGAGCCGCCCCAGATGCCGTCATTGATCTGCAGGTCGCTCTTGCCGGAGCTGCTGACTTCCTTGTTCAGGCTCTCGACGGCAACGTCGACGCTACCGGTGAGCTGGATGGAGGTCTGTGCCTGCGCGAAGGCGGGCACGGCGGCCGCAACGGCCAGTGCTACAAGCGATTTTTTCATGAATGAATCTCCTGGGTTTTTGGATTCGATCGATGGGACCGCCGCCAAAGCAAAGGATTGGATTTATAGCTGAGCCGGTCTGATCATTCAGATGGTTCGTGAGGTAAGTTTAGCAACCTATCGATGTCGACAAACCTCTCTGCGGTGTATCCGAGACATATGTGGTGTCTGGAACGTCAGAATTCGGGGTGGGTGTGTTTGAAAAAAGACGATTCGTAAACTGTTTCGACAGAATGGCGTGCTCTGAGGAGAGCTGCCTGGAACAAGGAGACGCGTTTTCAGAGGCGGAATCTGAGGGGCTGAGCGCGGAAAGAATGAGGAAACTTGGGGATAAAAAAGAAAAACCCCCGGTTTGAAACCGGGGGTTTCGGGTGTCACCTGCCCGGAGGCAGGTGAGACTTCTGTCAGATCAGCTGGGATCAGAAGAAGTGACGGATACCCAGAGCGATGCGACGCGGCTTGTCGTCGTTCGCATCGTTCTTGCCGATGCCGACAGCACCGTAGACGAAGGTACGCTTGCTCAGACCGTGTGCGTAGGTCAGGCCGACGCCGCTCTGGTTGTTCTTGTCGCCTTGCGGATCCAGGCGGACATAGTTGAGGTAGGCGGTACCGTTGTCGGTGACCTGATAGCTGAGGCTGCCGTAGAAGCCTTTGGTCTTGTTGCTGGTGCCTGCCTGAGCTTTCCGTTCGGACTGGCCGTAACCCAGACCGGCGCCGAAGTCGCCCAGTTTCATACCGATGGAGGCAGCCAGCTCGTTGCGGCGCTTCAGATTGTTGATCTTGCCGCCGTCGAACGACTGATAGCCGACGCCGACGGAGAAGCCGCCCCACTCACCGATACCGCTGACGGCATACATGTCGTTCAGCTTGTTCAGGTTGTCGCTGGCACCGGCTGCAGCACCGTTGGTCACAGTGGTGGCAGTGGCCTCACCCGCACCATAGGCTGCCTGCAGCTTGAAGCCGCCCAGGCTGGGGGTGGAGTAGACGAGCAGGTTGTCGGTCTTGTCGACGATGCCGGCCAGACCGTCGCTGCTGTAGTACCAGCTTTGACCGGTCATGTCACCCAGTTCAATGACGTCGGACATGGGGGTGTCCTGACGACCCAGCTTGATGGTACCGAAGCCGCCATCAAGGCCGACCCAGGATTTGCCCTGCCAGAAGCGGTCGGTGTTGGCCAGACGGCCGGTATCGGCGCGGGCGCGATACTCCAGGTTGAAGATGGCCTTCAGGCCGTTGCCGAGGTCTTCGGAGCCGACGATGCCGACACGGGAACCACCCCAGATGCCGTCATTGATCTGCAGGTCACTCTTGCCGGAGCTGTTGGCGTCCTTGTTCAGGCTCTCGACGGCAACGTCGACGCTACCGGTGAGCTGGATGCTGGTCTGGGCCTGAGCAAGGGCAGGCACGGCAGCCGCAACGGCCAGTGCTACGAGCGTTTTTTTCATGGCTGAATCTCCTGAGTTTCCCTGGATTCGATCGGTCGGGACCTCTGCCAGGATGCATTGATCATGTCTGCCTGAGCCGGACGGCCCAGACCCTACACGGTTCCAATTTTATCAACCCGCGTACCGTGGGAGGATGGTTTTGGTCCAATTGACGACAAATAAGGGTGAAGAGCGTTTGAATTGTGAAGATAATGGTGGTGCGCAAGCCTATATGCAAGGCGAAGCAGCACGGGTGAGAATTTGGCGCCAAAGAAAACCCCCGGTTTGAGGCCGGGGGTTTCGGATGTCACCTGCCCGGAGGCAGGTGATCCTTGCTTCCGATCAACAGGGATCAGAAGAAGTGGCGGATACCCAGTGCCACGCGACGCGGCTTGCTGTTGTCCTGGCCCGGGACTTCGGCTTTGCCGATACCGACGGTGCCGTAGACGAAGGTACGCTTGCTCAGACCCTGAGCGTAGGTCAGGCCAATGCCGTCTTCGGTGTTCTTCTCACCCTGCGGGTCGTTGCGCAGGTAGCTGAGATAGGCCGTGCCATTGTCGGTGACCTGGTAGCTCAGCGAGCCATAGAAGCCCTTGGTCTTGTTCTTGGCGTTGCCGGTCTCATACTTCACTTCCGACTGGCCATAGCCCAGACCGGCACCGAAGGCGCCCAGCTGCGTGCCGACCGAAGCGGCGATCTGGCGGGTGTTCTTGATGTTGTTGATCTTGGCGCCGTCGATGGACTGGTAGGCCACGCCAGCACGGAACGAACCCCAGTCACCCAGCAGGCCGACGCTGTAGGCGTCGTTCAGCTTGTTCAGGCGATCGTTGCCAGCCGGCGCGGTGGCCTCGCCGGAGGCGTAGGCAACGGCCAGCGTCAGGCCGCCCATGGAGGGGGTGGCGTAGCTGATGGCGTTGTCGACCTTGTCGACGACGCCGGCCAGGTCTTCACTGTTGTAGTACCAGCTCTGACCCGTCACGTCGCCAGCTTCGATGGCGCCCTTGATGGGGCTGTCCTGGCGACCCAGCTTGACGGTACCGAAGCCACCGTTCAGGCCGACCCACGATTGGCCGGACCAGAAGCGATCCGTATCAGCCAGCCGGCCGTTGTCGGCGTTGGCTTCGTATTCCAGGTTGAAGATGGCTTTCAGGCCATTGCCCAGTTCTTCGGAACCGACGATGCCGACCTTGGAGCCATCCCAGACGCCGTCGTTGACCTGCAGGTCGCTCTTGCCGGAGCTATTGGCGTGTTTGTTCAGGCTCTCGACGGCCACATCGACGCTACCCGTCAGCTGGACGCTGGTCTGGGCTTGGGCGAATGCGGGCACAGCTGCCACAACGGCCAGCGCAACAAGCGATTTTTTCATTGTTCAATCTCCTAGGTTTCTGAACTCGATCGGTCGTGAGCCACTGCCGGGCGCGTTACCGAACGAGACTCCCCGAGGCTGGCTCGGCAGGAAGTCAAAATCTATTCTCCGCAAATTCCGCGAGCGGTCAAAGATCAGGAGCGTTCCACGGGGCAAAAACGACGCGACTGTTGCTTTTTGGGGACGTTGATGGCGCTGGACGGCGAGAATGCGTGCATGAATGGCGCGGAGCGGAGGTGTCCGGTTCGTGCGCATTCTTCAAGCTGTTTGCAAGGAAGAGAGGCTAGTGCTCGGTGTTTCCGGGGAGCTTCGGCTCAGGAGAAGGGCGTGGGCAGTCGTGTTGTTTTCGCGGCTCGGGGGCTTGATTCAGAGGCGCTCCGGATGCTTGGCGCCAGGTGTTGCGGAGCGGGGCGTGTGGGGGAAGCGTGCGGGGGAGATCGGGCCCAGGGCTTGGAGCAGGGTGCGTCTTGGGGCAGTGACAGGTGGTACCGGGGCGCGCATGGTGCGTACGCCCCGGCAGGAGGGTGGGTCAGTTCTCGAGGTCCTCGACGACTTCCCAGCTGCTCTCGATGGCGGCAGTCCTGGACAGCATGGCGATGGCCGAGCAGTACTTGTCGTGAGAGAGCTTGATGGCGCGCTCGACATGGGCGGGATTGAGCTTGCGGCCACGCACGATGAAGTGCAGCTTGATGCGCGTGAACACCTTGGGGTCGGTGTCGGCGCGGTCGGCTTCCAGCTGAACCTGGCAGCCACGCACGTCGTGTCGGCCTTTTTTCAGGATGAGGACCACGTCGTAGGCGGTGCAACCGCCGGCGCCTGCCAGCATCAGCTCCATCGGACGCGCGGCAAGATTGTCTCCGCCGCCCTCCGGGGCTCCGTCCATGCCGATGAGGTGGCCGCTGCCGGTGTCGGCGATGAAGCGCATGGTGCCCGGGCCCATCCAGCAAACGTTGGTTTTCATGGTTCTGTCCTTGGTCCTAGAAAGAGACTGTCAATATGTGGGAAAGCCGTGTCGGCAAAAACAGCCGGGGCCAGGTGCCCGATGGCGTCCGAAGCCTGGCTGTCCTTGCATCGGCGCTGATTCTAGTGAGCGGGGCACGGCGAAGTGAGAGAAGATGAGGAAGTGAGTGGGGGTGCATGACCACGCCGCATGCTTGGGGTTTTGACGAGCGGGGGAAGTTGCGGCTAGAATCAAGGGCTTTCCGAATCGAAGTACATTGCCGGGCGCGCCGTAGGCGCAGATTCTGGTTGATCCCCGGCCCGCGGCGCCATCGACAGCGTCGTCTGGGGGGCTTGCCCGGCAAGGGTGCCCCATGGCCGCCACGCTTCGGCACAGACCCAATTAAAGGTGGCGTTTCTAGCGCCAGGCAACATGAAGACTTTCTCCGCTAAAGCACAAGAGGTTCAGCGCGACTGGTATGTGGTCGATGGTACTGACCAGGTGCTGGGCCGTCTCGCCGCCGAGATCGCCCGACGCTTGCGTGGCAAGCACAAGCCCGAATTCACCCCGCATGTCGACACCGGCGATTTCATCGTCGTGGTCAATGCATCCAAGATCCGCGTGACCGGTACCAAGGCCGACAACAAGGTCTACTACCGCCACAGCGGCTACCCGGGTGGCATCTCCTCCACGACCTTCTCCAAGATGCAGGACCGTTTCCCCGGCCGCGCTCTCGAGAAAGCCGTGAAAGGCATGCTGCCGAAAGGTCCGCTGGGTTATGCCATGATCAAGAAGCTGAAGGTCTATGCCGATGACACCCATCCGCATGCCGCTCAGCAACCCAAGCCCCTGCAGTTCTGAATACCGGAGAGTCAGATCCCATGATCGGCGAATACAACTACGGCACTGGCCGTCGCAAGACTTCCGTCGCCCGGGTCTTCATCCGGCGTGGCACTGGCAAGATCACTGTCAACGGCCGTGATCTGGATACCTATTTCTCGCGCGAGAGCGGCCGCATGATCGTCCGCCAGCCGCTGGCAGTGGCCGATGTGGCCACCACCTTCGACATCCGTGTCAACGTGCACGGCGGTGGTGAGTCGGGTCAGGCCGGTGCCGTTCGCCACGGCATCACCCGCGCCCTGATCGACTTCGACGAGACGCTGAAACCGGCGCTGTCGTCTGCTGGTCTGGTGACCCGCGACGCTCGTGAAGTCGAGCGTAAGAAAGTCGGTTTCCGCAAGGCACGTCGGCGCAAGCAGTTCTCGAAGCGTTGATGTCAGCGGGGGCTGCCATCTTTGCGTATTGCGCAAGGATGGCGGTATCCGGCTGTTTTCTGGCGAAGGGCGCACCAGGCGCCCTTTGTCGCGTCCAGCGGATGCATCTTTCAACCAGTCTGGTGTGGCTGACGGCATGAAGCGTGATCGACCCCGAACCCTGCATCGCATTGGCCGTGGCGCCCGTGTGGAGGGCACCGTGCGCTTTTCGGGGCGGCTGGAGGTGGAAGGGCGCGTCCAGGGCACCATTCTGGCCGAGGATGTGCGCAGCAGTGCCGTCCGGGTCTCCGCGTCCGGGCAGGTGGACGGCGCCATCGAGGCGGCCGTGGTGCATGTGGCCGGGACAGTCAACGGCCCCATTCGGGCCAGCAAGCGGCTGGTCGTGCAATCCGGTGCCCGGCTCAACGGCGATCTTCTGTATCGGGATCTGCAGCTGGAGTATGGCGCACTGGTGACCGGGTCTCTGAAGTCGCTGGATAGTGATGATGTAGGCTTGAAACTGGTTGCCGTCGGTCGCAAATGAGATGTCTGGACGCCGAAAGTCATCTATGATGATTTCCAGATGCGCCGAGACCCATGTTTAGCGCTTTATCAGGAGTAGACATCCATGTCTGAAGTATCAGAAATGCCCCCCCCGCTTCTCTTCACGGACAGCGCCGCCACCAAGGTGGGCGAGCTGATCATGGAAGAGGGCAATCCGGATCTGAAGCTGCGCGTGTTCGTTCAGGGTGGCGGCTGCTCTGGCTTCCAGTACGGGTTCACGTTCGACGAAGATGTGGCCGAAGATGACACCGTGATGGAAAAGAACGGGGTTACGCTGCTGATCGATGCCATGAGCTACCAGTATCTGGTAGGGGCAGAGATCGATTACAAGGACGATCTGAATGGATCGCAGTTCGTGATCAAGAACCCGAATGCCGCGACGACCTGTGGATGCGGCTCGTCGTTCTCGGCCTGATCGAGGCCGCTCGGAGCTGATCCAGGAGGTATTGTCAGGGCAGTTGGCGTTGCTGGCTGCTCAGGAATGAGAAGGGGGCATGGCGTGGGCCATGCCCCCTTTTTGTTGGCTGCGAGGCTGTCGGGAGGGTGCAGGGAAGGCGTCTTGTCAGTTCCCGCGTTGGTGTGGTGAGGCCTTGTGTCGTGATGCTTCAGTGCTGGCGCGATGGTGCCTTGTGCCAGGCCCCCAGGATGCTGTCGTGGCGCGAACCGGTGATGCGGGTGAGCGGAATGGGGGCTTCGTGCACGCGCTGCCGTGCCAGCCAGGCAAAGCCGCTGGCTTCCACGGCCTGAGGGGCGATACCCAGGGCGTGGGTGCTCTGTACGACGGTGTCGGGGCCAACGGCCTGCTGGATGGCTTGCACAAGTCCGGCATTCTCTGCGCCGCCACCGCACAGGTAGACAGCTGACAGTTTCTGGGCACGGATGGCCTGGGCGGTGCTTTCGGCGGTGAGGGCCAGCAGGGTGGCCTGCACGTCGGCGGCAGCGGCATCCGGGTGTGCCTGCAGGTGCTGCTTCAGCCAGGACAGGTTGAAGAGGTCGCGCCCGGTGCTCTTGGGAGCAGGGCGGGCGAAGTAGGGCTCAGCCAGCAGGCGTTCGAGCAATGCAGGAATGGCACGGCCGCTGGCGGCCCACTGGCCGTGGTGGTCGTAGCGGTGGCCATGGTGGGCTTCGATCCAGCCATCGAGCAGGGTGTTGGCCGGGCCGGTGTCGAAGCCGATGACTGTGGGGGTGGGCTGCTGCGTGTCGATGACGGTGAGATTGGCGATGCCCCCCAGGTTGAGGATGCCGTAGCGACCCTTCAGGCCGGCAAAGACATGGGCATGGAAGGCGGGCATCAGCGGAGC
>CAUVLK010000092.1:0-8029 GCA_963552635.1 uncultured Lautropia sp.
TAGCGGTCTATCCTGTCGGAGGGTGGTGGAAATACCGGACATCCAAGGAACGTTGGAAGAGGGAGGTTCGATATAGCCTGATCGTCAGTATTGAGGTTCCAGACGAGAAAGTGGATATCTACTCTGCTGTGGAAAACCTAGTTCGAACAGAAGTTCCTATTGAAACTTGAGTTTGTACGCAATATGAAAGATCATCTCGTACAGCATGGATTTTCTTGTTCCAAACTAAGGACACAGCCAAGATTCTGTCAAGAGCCTCCAGCTTCCCAGACACGAGTTGCTGAATCCATCTGGTTTCCCTAATGTTCCCCTAAGTTTGCGAGAGGATCATCACTTCCATCGCCCGATGCAGGGTGATGCCGGGTTGGAGGATCAAGGCCCTCAGGCCGCCGGACAGGCCGCATGGAACACACGGTGCCATGCGCCTGCACGGCACACCTCCCTCCGACCCATGGCCTTTGTCTCCCAACTTCCGAACAGGAGAAACACCATGAACCGCAAACCGTTGCTCGCCATCATCGCTGCCCTGGGCCTGGGAACGGCCGCCGGCTCGGCACTCGCCTATGACAAGTCGGACATCCGCGCGATGGAACAGGCCAAGATCACGCTGGAACAGGCCATCGAACTTGCCCAGCAGCAGCATTCCGGCAGCCGTGCGCTGAGCGCCGAGATCGACATGCGTCGTGACCACGCCGAGTATGAGGTGGAAGTAATGACCACCGACAAGCGCATCTACGACATCCGCATCGATGCCGTGAACGGCAACGTGCTGGAAAACCGCGAAGATCACGACGACTGATCCCGCCTCCCATGCGCGTCCTGCTCGTCGAAGACGACCCGATGATCGGCAGCGCGGTGCAGGCCGCGCTGAAGGACGCGTCTTACGCAGCAGACTGGGTCAAGGACGGCAGCGCGGCCCTCACCGCGCTGACCGCCCAGCACTATGATCTGGTGCTGCTGGATCTGGGCCTGCCAGGCCGCGATGGTCTGGACGTGCTGCGCACGCTGCGCAGCCGCGAAAGTGTCCTGCCGGTGCTGGTGGTGACGGCCCGCGATGCGGTGGATGACCGCGTGGCCGGGCTGGATGCCGGTGCCGACGACTACATCCTCAAGCCCTTCGAGATCAGCGAACTGCTGGCCCGCATGCGGGCAGTGCTGCGACGCCATGGCGGCGTGGCCACACCGGTGCTCACCAGCGCCATGCTGACGCTGGATCCGGCCACGCGCGAGGCCAGCGCTCACGGCCAGCCGCCGGTGCAGCTTTCCAACCGCGAGTTTGCGCTGCTGCACGCGCTGATGCAGCGCCCGGGCGCGATCCTTTCCCGTACCGACCTGGAAGACCGCGTGTACGGCTGGGGCGAGGAAGTGGAAAGCAACGCCATCGAATACCTCATCCACAGCCTGCGCAAGAAGCTGGGCAGCGAAGCCATCAGGAACATACGGGGCGCCGGATGGATGGTGAGCAAGCAGGCCTGAGCCAGTCGCTGCAGTTCCGGCTGGCACGCGCCATCTCGCTGGCCGTGGCCGCCATGGCCACCGTGGCAGGCATCCTGTCGTTTCGGGCCACGCTGCACGAGGTGCATGAGTTTCAGGACGAGATTCTGGAGCAGGCGGCCGAACTGCTGGGGCCTGAATCCGGTCAGGCCACCGCATCACTGCCGGTGCAGGGCTGCCTGCAGACCGATGACGACGAGGAAGGACTGATCATCCAGCGCCTGCCCGCCCTGCCGAAGGACGGACAGGACAGGAAAGACAGGAAGCAATCTTCCATCACTGATACTGTCACGAAAGATTCGCGGGCAAATGATGGACCAGCAACATCTGTCAGACCATCGGATGCGACACGTACATCGGATGCGACACCTTCTTCCGGTTCGCGTGACAAGGATGAGGATGACGATGACGACGAGGCCCGCTGTCTGCCACTGCCCGCCACATTGAAGAACGGCTTTCATGCCTTCCGGAACCAGAATCTGGATTACCGGGTCTATGTGCATCGCCTGCGCGATGGCAGCCGCATCGCCGTTTCGCAGGAAACCCGCATCCGTGATCAGATTGCCCGCCAGAGCGCGCTCTACGCCACGCTTCCCCTGCTGTTGCTGGTGCCGGTGCTGCTGGCCGTGATGCTGATGCTGATCCGACTGATGCTGCGGCCGCTGGCGGAGCTGTCCCGTACGGTCAATGCCCGTCAGGAAAACGACCTGCAGCCGCTGCCGAAGACCGATCTGCCCACCGAGCTTCAGCCCTTCGTGAACGCCATCAACGGACTGCTGGGCCGCACAGGCGCCGCCATGGAAAGCCAGCGTCGCTTCGTCGCTGACGCAGCGCACGAGCTGCGCTCTCCGCTGGCCGCCCTGTCGCTGCAGGCCGAACGGCTGCATGCGGCCCCGATGTCCCCGGAGGCGACCGAGCGTCTGGAGACGCTGCAGGCCGGCATCCGGCGCAGTCGGCATCTGCTGGAGCAGCTTCTGCTGCTGGCGCGGGCACAGAATGCGCGTTGGGGTCAGGGGCAGGCTGCTGCCACGGCGGCTTCCGTCCCTGCTGCCGTGGCCGTCCTGCCAGTGATGCGTCGCGTGCTGGAGGACCTGCTGCCGCTGGCGGATCAGAAGGGGCTCAATCTGGGCATCAGCGCGGCGCCCGGCCTCACCCACGATGCCGAAGCGGACGAGCGGATTCGGGTTAGCGCCGACGAGATGGCGCTGTACACGCTGCTGCGCAACCTGGCGGACAACGCCATCCGCTACACGCCAGCGGGCGGGCAGATCGATCTGTGGGTGGATCGGCGCGGTGCCGAGGTGGTGATGGCCGTGCAGGACAATGGCCCCGGCATTCCGGCCGAAGAGCGTGCGCGGGTCGTCGATCCGTTCTATCGGGTGCTCGGCACCGGTGAGAGCGGCTCGGGACTGGGGCTGTCCATCGTGGACACGCTGGTGGGCAACCTGAAGGGCCGGTTGCGACTGGATGATGCCGTGGGTCACACCCGCGGCTTGCTGGCGGAGGTGACGCTGCCGGCGGCGTGAAGGGGAACGTTCCGGATGGGCACATGGCTCAGCGCATGTTCCCGGCCCATGAGGGTTCGGACGGACTGATCGTCCCGGTAGCGTGATGGTTCGAGCGGTACATCCGGGGCTCAAGCGGTACACCCGGGACGTGGGGATCAGCTGCCCAGCGTCACGCCAGACCGCTCATTCATTTCAGAGCTTGCCTGCCTTGCCTGCTTACTTGCCCTGGCCTTTCTGATTCTCGGGCCGGTCAGTCCCCAGGATGCGCGACAGCTCGGCATCGGTGACGTACTCGAACAGCGTGACGACCTTGCTGACGCCCGAGACCTGCGAAGCCACGATGGCGGCACGCTGGCCTTCCTCGTGCGTGACCACGCCCATCAGGTAGACGACGTTGCGCTCGGTCACCACCTTGATGGCGCTGGCGGTGACGTTGCGCTCACGCACCAGACCGGCCTTCACCCGCGCCGTCAGGGAGGAATCCCGGGCGCTGGCGGCGAAGTCTTCCACCGGCTTGATCTCGACCTCGTTGTAGATGTCCTTGATGTTGGGCACCCGGGTGCGGACGATCTCTTCGGCCTGGGTACGCATCTCTTCGGTGGGCACCTGACCGGTCAGCAGCGCGCGCCGGTTGAAGCTGGTGATGGACACCGACGCCATCGGATCCTTGTTGACGCTCTCGTTGAGCACGCGGGCGCCGCGCAGCTCGATGGTCTCGTCCTCGGTCTGGGCGCCAATGGAGCGCCGATCCAGCACGGCCACCGTACCGATGGCGGCGCCGGTGACGGCCAGTCCAAAGCAGCCGCTCAGCCCCAGGGTGGCTGCAAGCACGGCAGACGATACGATACGACGCGCGAAGGCGCTGGGCTGGCTCATCCGAACTCTCCTGATAGCGTTGGTCCGATTATAGAAAGGCCGGCCGGATTTCGCCCGTTCGTCGGCTGCTGTTGTGGCCCACGCATCGAAACGTTACAAACTGCTGACGGTAACGGCGGCTCCATGGACTTTTCAGGAGGGGTGTGATGCGGTCGGGGACCCTGAAGTACATGATGCGGCAAGCGCCAGGAGCCTCCCAGGCCGCAACGGGCGAGAGTCGTGCCCCCGGACGTCCGGGCAGGGCTGGCCCCGGAATGCCGCCAGTGCTAGTACCAGTGCCCCAGCATCCCAGCGTTCCGGCGCCCCAGGCCTTCAGACGCTCAGAACGCCTGACGGATCCACGTCAGCTGCCCGCCCTCGATGGCCACGACATCGAAGCGGCACTCGGGCCAGCCACGGCCGGCAAAGCGTGATTGCAGCCAGCACTGGGCGGCACGCTGGATGCGCTGCTGCTTGCGGAAGTCCACGCTGGCTGCTGCACCGCCCCAGGCCATGGAGCGGCGACTGCGCACTTCGACGAAGACCACGGTCTGGCCGTCCCGCATGATCAGGTCGATCTCGCCCACCTTGTAGCGGACGTTGGCCGCGACAAGGCGCAGGCCGGCCTGCTGCAAATGCTCGCGGGCTTGCTGCTCGGCCTCGTTGCCGATCCGCTGGCGCGGTGTCAGGCGCGGTGTGTCGTCCATCGCAGCCCATCATTTGGTTGGTGAGCGCCTGCTTCGCTGAAACCCCCGGAAACCGGGACTCAGACAGCGACAGGCACCCCGTTGCGATACTCGGCCGGCAGCAGCGTGCGCTCAATGACCGGGTAGCTGCCATCGTAGCGCAGCTTGCCCGTCAGGCCGTTCAGGTCCAGCGTGGTGGCCCCGGAGAACATCTCGCGCCCGATGCGCAGCGCGTCGATGCCCAGCGCGTAGAGGCGCTGCATCTCCAGGCTGAAATCTTCGGGCGGCGCCTCGAAGCCCTGGGCCCCATAGCTCTGCGGCTGGATGATGGCCGGCATTTCCACCAGCCGGATGCCATCCAGTTCGCCAATGGGCGTCTTGGCGTCCGGCCCGCCGATGGAGATCTGCGAGGTGCCGAAGGCCGGCTGATTCCGGCCCGTGATCATCCGGACGGGGCGCGCCAGGTGCGAGGCCATGGAAAGGAAATAGAGGTCGCCCTGTTCCTTCTTGGCGACTTCGCGGAACTTGTAGAGCGCGCTCTCTTCCAGCTCGATGGGCAGGTCAGCTTCGCCCCCCAGGGACTGCCACTGACCATGGAAGACCGAGGCGGCGCGACGTCCCACCTGGTTGGCCGCGGTGATGATGATGGCGCGCGGCGCCTTCGGGTTGCTGGCCTTGCGACGCATGGCCTGGAAGGCCATGTCGGCCACCTGCACGGCCTCCTGCTCGACGCCGATGGAGAAGACCAGCACGTTCCAGGGCACGCTGCCGTCGCCCTCGAACTGGTTCAGGGCCAGCGTGGTGATGGGCACTTCGCCAAAACTGGCCAGCGCGGCCGTGCCGTTTCGCGTGAGCGGGCCGATGACCAGCGACGTGCCCCGGCTCAGCATGCCCTGATAGGCCGCCGTGAGCTGCTTGGCCGATTCGTCGGTTTCGTAGATGTCGATGGCAAAGCCCTTGGGCAGGCGGCGGAAGGCTGATTCGATGCCGGCCTTCAGCGCGGCCGCGGCGCGACCATAGATCTGCCCGGACTTGGGTAACAATAGACCGATCCGCTCCACCGACGCGGCGCGGGCCAGCCCCGGCCATCCGGCGACTGCTCCCATGGTCGCCCCTGCGGTCAGCAGGGTTCCTTTCATCCAATCTCGACGCTGCATCATGCCCTCATGCCAGTTTGCCGGCGGGCCCGCCCCCGAAGGGACCGTCCCTGCGCCAGCAGAAACCTCTCCGGCGCTTGCCGCTGCATTATATGTAGTGGCCACGCCCATCGGAAACCTCGAAGATATCAGCTCGCGCGCCGCACGGACGCTGCGGGCTGCTGCGTGGATTGCCGCCGAGGACACCCGCAGCAGCCGACCGCTGCTGCAGTCGCTGGGCGTCGGCCACGCCCGCTGCCTGGCGCTGCACGCCCACAATGAGGAAAGCCAGGCCGAACGCGTGCTGGATCGCATCCGGGGCGGCGAATCGGTGGCGCTGATCACCGATGCCGGCACCCCCGGCATCAGCGATCCCGGCGCCCTGCTGGTGGCCGCCGCCCACGCGGCCGGCATCACCGTCGTGCCGGTCCCGGGCGCCAGCGCCTCCACCACGCTGCTCAGTGCTGCGGGCCTGCCCGGCGGGCGCTACTTCTTCGAGGGATTCCTGCCCACCCGCACCCGCCTGCGCCAGGAACGGCTGCAGGCGCTGGCAGCCAGCGGGCAGGCCTTCATGCTCTTCGAGGCGCCGCACCGCATCGAGGCGCTGGCGGCGGAACTGCTCCAGGCACTGGAGCCCGAACGCGAAGTGGTAGTGGGACGGGAACTCACCAAGCGTTTCGAGCAGATCGTGCGCATGCCGCTGGCCGCGCTGCCCGACTGGCTACAGGCCGATGCCAACCATTGCCGGGGCGAGTTTGCACTGCTGGTCTTTGGCCCGCCAGCTCGGCCGGAAAGTGACGAGACTGCCGAGTCAGCACCCAGCGCGCTGGGGCTGAAGGCCATGCAGGTGCTGAGCGAGACGATGCCGCCACGCCAGGCCGCCAAGCTGGCAGCGCGCATCAGTGGCGACAAGGCGGACAGGCTGTATCAGAGCACCCTCAAGGACAAGTAAGCGCTCACAACGAGTGCCCTGCTATTGGCGCGAGATCCCGGGCTTGTGTCCGGTGCGCTCACCGATGTCGGCGGCCACGGCGCGTGCATCGGCCTCATCGGCATAGGGCCCCAGCAGCACGCGGTACTGGCTGCCCCGCTGCACCAGTTCCACCGGCGGGTCGGACGGGGTGGACCGCGCCATCTGCTCGCGCTGCACGCGCAGGGCATTGTCCAGCTGACGGAACACGCCCAGCTGCAGGAACCAGCCGCTGTCACCCTCGGCGGTACGACGGAGCGGGGCGGGAGCCACCGCTCCTGCGGTCGGGACGGCTTCACCACCTTGGCCGCCGTTGTCCACCGTCAGGGCGGAAGGTCCTGGATCACCGCTGTTGCTGCCCGCCACGCCGGCGCGTTCATCCGCCCGGGGCGCCTCCGCCGGAGCAAGCTCCTTGTCCGCAGGGGCGCCTTCATCCCCCGGCAGGTCCAGTTCGGCGCTGGCCAGCGAGATCGACGGCAGCGTCCGGACCTGACCGGGAACCGCCTTGACAGCAGGCTGGGCGGTCAACGTGCGCCCCTTGGCGGCATCGGCGGGATTCAGCAGTTCCACTTCGACCTTGGCGTGGCCCTGCCCCACATAGCCCAGCTTGCTGGCCGCCAGGTAGGACAGGTCGATCAGCCGCCCGCGCAGGAACGGTCCACGATCATTGACGCGCACGACCACCGAACGTCCGTTGTCCAGCCGCGTGACGCGCGCGTAACTGGGCAGCGGCAGCGTCGGGTGGGCGGCCGTCATCTGGTACATGTCGTAGGTTTCGCCCGTGGACGTGGGCTTGCCATGAAAGCGCTGCCCATACCAGGACGCCACGCCCTGTTGCTTGTAGGGCTTGCGTTCGGTCATGGGCGCAAAGTCCTGCCCCATCACCCGATAGGGGCGGTTCGCCCGGGCCAGCAGTGGTTCATGTTTCGGCACCGGGTCGGGCTCGCGCATCAGGCGGGCCACCCGCTGCGGGTCCGGCTTGCCGGGACCGTCATCCAGATAGTAGCCGCCCCCCGACGGGTTGCCGCTGGCGCAGCCTGAGGACAGGCAGCCCAGCAAGGCAGCCGCACTCACCGACGCCCACCAGCCCGGCCGGTTCTTCACTGTAGACACTCGTTCGATACTCCCCGGAACCTTCCGGTCCGTCAATTGCGCGGGCTGTCGGCTCCGCCCGTACCGGACGGCGGAATCTCTCCCTGGCGCGGCTTGCGCAGACTGTTGGCAAACAGGCGGTCATAGAGCCAGGCCGGCAGGATGCGCAACAGCTTGGCCACCCATCCCATCTGCCAGTGAATCACGATCCGGCGCCGGCGCGCGAGAATGGCATCCACCTCGACCTGCGCAAAGCGCGGGGCCGGCATCAGGAAGTGCATGTGATAG
>CAUVLK010000093.1:0-7977 GCA_963552635.1 uncultured Lautropia sp.
GCCTCGGTGCAACGAACTTGAGGCGGAGCCAGTCTAGGAGAGTGATCCCGCTTTGTCGTCCACGAGACTGGCAAAATTTTCTGGAAGGGTTCCCAAAGCCATGAGAATGGCTGCTAGGCCTTGCCCCCTGCGGCGAATCCCGTTCTAATCTCCGCATATTCTGCGGAGAATGAATGGACAATCAGTCGCGCTACATCTGGCAGCAACCGGACTGGCCCTGCTGGCGCCATGACCTGCCGGTGCTGTTTCCGTTGCTCATCGAGGTCAGCCAGGCTCAGGGGCGGTTGCTGGGGCGGCTTCAGGATCTGGGGGCGGCTCAGCGGGCGGAAGCCAGCCTGGGGGTGCTGACCGAGGATGTGCTGAAGACCAGCGAGATCGAGGGGGAGAGTCTGGACGTGCGCTCGGTGCGCTCTTCGCTGGCCCGGCGGCTGGGCGTGGACGTGGGGGCCGTGGCGCCGGTGGACCGGCATGTGGAAGGCGTGGTCGAGATGGTGCTGGATGCCACGACCAACTGTCATGCGCCGCTGACGGCAGAGCGTCTGTTTGGCTGGCATGCGGCGCTGTTTCCCACGGGGTATTCCGGCATGGTCCGGATCGGGGTGGGGCAGTGGCGCACGGATGTGCGCGGGCCCATGCAGGTGGTGTCTGGTCCGGTGCATCGGCCGCGCGTGCATTTTCAGGCACCGCCGGCTGCCACGTTGCCGGAGCAGATGGCGGCTTTTCTGGCCTGGGCCAATGCGCCAGGCCTGGAGGCCCCGGCCGATGTCCCGGTCAACGGTGCTCGTGCCGAAGCACTGCTGAAGGCCGGGCTGGCCCACCTATGGTTCGTGACGTTGCATCCGTTCGAGGATGGCAACGGGCGCATTGCGCGAGCCATTGGGGATCTGTTTCTGGCGCGCTCCGATGGCAGCACGGAACGTTTCTACAGCCTGTCGGCGCAGATCGAGCGCGAGCGCAAGGCGTATTACGACATCCTGGAGCAGACGCAGAAGGGCGGCATGGATGTGACAGCCTGGCTTTCCTGGTTTCTGGCCACGTTGGGACGGGCACTGGCCAGTGCGCATGCGACGCTGGATGCGGTGCTGATGAAGGCGCGCTTCTGGCAGCGTTGGGGCAGCATCCCGATGAATCCGCGGCAGATCAAGCTGCTGGACCGGCTTCTGGACGGCTTCGACGGCAAGCTCACCAGCAGCCGCTGGGCCAGCATGGCCAGGTGCTCGCAGGATACGGCGCTGCGTGACATCACGCAGCTGCTGGACCTGGGGGTACTGCGAAGGTCGCCGGGGGGAGGGCGCAGCACGGGATATGAACTGGCGGTGGGTGAGCACCTTCGTCTGGGGACGGACGGTTCGATTCCCTTCTGATATCGCGGCCGGCTGCGTCCCGCTCTCCTACAATAGCTGCTTCCCTGACTCGTATCCGATTGCTGCCTTCTATCATGATGACTGCTCCCAAGGGTTCTGCTTCCGTGTCTGCTGCCGCTGCCGGCATTCCTTCCTGGTCGCCCGAGAGCTGGCGCACGCATCCGGCCCGGCAGATGCCGACCTATCCGGATCAGGGGCGCCTGGACGCGGTGTGCGGGCAGCTGCGCGCCTTCCCGCCGCTGATCTTTGCGGGTGAGGTGCAGGCGCTGCGGGCGCAGCTGGCCGAGGTGGCGGCGGGGCGGGCTTTCCTGCTGCAGGGGGGGGACTGTGCCGAGAGCTTCGACATGCTGGATGGCGATGCGGCACGCGAGACCTTCCGGGTGTTGCTGCAGATGTCGGTGGTGCTGACGTATGCAGCGGCGCAGGCGGTGGTGAAGGTGGGGCGCATTGCGGGGCAGTATGCCAAGCCGCGTTCGGCCGATACCGAGACGCGGGACGGGGTGACGCTGCCCAGCTATCGTGGCGACATCATCAATGGCGCTGCGTTCACCGAGGCGGACCGGGTGCCGCAGCCGGAGCGACTGCTGCGCGCCTATTCGGCCAGTGCAGCCACGCTGAACCTGCTGCGGGCGCTGGCGGGCGGCGGTTTTGCCGATCTGCATCAGCTGCATGCCTGGACGGCGGATTTCGTGCGGGAGAGCCCGCAGGGGCAGCGCTATCAGGAGCTGGCCGACCGGATCGGCGAGGCGCTGGCCTTCATGCGGGCCTGTGGCGTGCTGGACGGGGCCGGGTCGTCGCTGAACCGGGTGAATTTCTACACCTCGCACGAGGCGCTGCTGTTGCCGTATGAAGAGGCCCTGACGCGGCCGGGCGAGGGACCGCATCAGGGGCGCTGGTTCGGGGCCTCGGCCCACATGCTGTGGCTGGGCGAGCGCACGCGCCAGTTGGATGGGGCGCATATCGAGTACCTGCGCGGCATTCACAACCCCATTGGCGTGAAGGTGGGACCCACGGCCACGCCGGACGAGGTGCTGGGGCTGATGCAGGCGCTGGATCCGAACCAGGAGCCAGGCCGGCTGGTGCTGATCACGCGCATGGGCGCTGGCAAGCTGCCGAAGCACCTGCCGGCGCTGGTGCGGGCGGTGAAGGCCAGCGGTCGTCCGGTGATCTGGAGCTGCGACCCGATGCACGGCAATACCGTGACCAGCTCCAATGGGCTGAAGACGCGCGACTTCGGCAACGTGGTGCAGGAGGTACGCGAGTTCTTCGGGGTGCACGAGGCCGAGGGCACGATGGCCGGCGGCCTGCACGTGGAGCTGACTGGCCAGGATGTGACCGAGTGCCGGGGCGGCGGACAGAACCTGACGGACGAGAGCCTGCAGGAGCGCTACACCAGCGCCTGCGATCCGCGTCTCAATGGCTCGCAGAGCCTGGAGCTGGCCTTCCTGGTGGCGGATCTGCTGAAGGCACAACGGCGCTGAGGCAAGCGCCCTTTCCCGATGAAAGCGCTGTTCGATGCCATTCTGTTCGCCGTGGGCGTGACCCTGCCCAGCGTGCTGTTGCTGGGCTTTGGCGTGGTGATGCGCCGCACGGGGCAGGTGGACGCCACCTTTGCGGCGAAAGCGTCGCGGCTGGTCTTCAACTACGGGTTGCCGTGCCTGCTGTTCCATGAGCTGATGAGCAGCGAGATCCGTTACGGCGAGGAAGCCGTCATGCTGGCCGCGGGTGTCAGCACGACGCTGCTGCTGTACCTGGGGGCAGAGCTGTATGCCTGGCGTTTCGTGCCGGACGTGCGCGACAAGGGCGTGTTCGTGCAGGGGGTGTTTCGCAGCAACATGGCGATCATGGGGCTGGCCTTCGTGCAGAACGCCTATGGCAATGCCGGATTGCCATCAGGGGCGGTCTACGTGGGTGTGGTCACGCTGATCTATAACGTGCTGTCGGTGATCACGCTCAGCCGCTCGGGGGCGCGGGCCGGTCGCCGTCGCTGGCTGCATGTCGGTCGCAACATCGTCACCAACCCGCTGATCGTGGCCATCGTGTCGGCGCTGCTGCTGCAGCGGCTGAACATCGATCTGCCCAGGCCCGTCATGCAGACGGCGCGCTACATGGCCAACATTGCGCTGCCCATGGCGCTGATCTGTGCCGGCGCCACCTTCGATGTCCGCTCGGTGCTGGATACTTCCGGCATCTCGTTGCAGGCCAGCATCGGCCGGCTGGTGGTGGCACCGTTGACGGCCGTGGCGGTGGGGCTGGCCTTCGGGCTGCGAGGCATCCCCATGGGGGTGCTGTTCCTGATGTGTGCGATGCCGGTGGCAGCGGCCAGCTATGTGATGGCCAAGGCCATGGGCGGCAATGACGTGGCGGCTGCCAACATCGTGGGCATCACCACGTTTGGTGCCATGTTCTCGGCGGCGATCGGCATCACGGTACTGCGCAGCACGGGGCTGATGTAAGGGGTATGAAGGCAGGCACGAGCCGCGTGCTCCACAGATGGGCGCACAGCAGCTCGTGCCGGGGCCTTCTCCTGCTGCCGCCCGTTCAGTGGGCCGCTGCAGGCTGTCCGCCGGTGGCCACCACGTCCACTTCCACCGTGATGTGCACCAGCTCGGGATGCGCGCTCAGCAGTCGGCGGAAGTAGTCGGGGGCAGGGCGGGGCTGCCAGCCCGCGTCGACGTCGTGATGGTGATGGCCTCCTTCCGTTGTGGGGCTGCCGGAGCCCTGCGAGCCGTCGTCTTGGGCAGCGACATCCGCCACAGGCGGCGGTGTCACCGCAGGGGATGCCACCTGCAGGGCCACGATGCAGGCGTACTTGTCATTGGCGACCCGCCACAGGTGCAGGTCCAGCACCTTCACGGGCATCGCCGCCCTGGTCAGCGTGCGGGCGATGCGCTCGGTCAGCGGGTTGTCCATTTCGGCATCCAGCAGCACGCGGGCGCAGTCGCGCAGCAGCCCCTTGGCCCAGATACCTACCAGCACGGCGCCGACGATGCCCATCAGCGGGTCCAGCCAGCTGGCGCCCCACCATTTGCCGCCGAACAGGGCCAGAATGGCCAGAATGGAAGTGGCCGCATCGGCCAGCACGTGGACATAGGCGGCGCGCAGGTTCAGGTCGCCATGGGCGTGCTCGTCGTGTTCGTGACCAGCCATGTGTGCGTGGTCATGGCCGTGGGCGTCGGCATGCCCGTGGTCGCTGTGTCGATGGCCGGAGCTGTGGGCATGGGCGTCGGCCGGGTGGTGCGCATGATGATCATGGTCGTGCGCTGCCTGTCCGGCCGATCCGCTACCTCCATGTGCGTGTGAATGCCCGTGGTCGTGCCCATGCGAGTGGTCGTGCGCGTGCCCATGGGAGTGATTGTGTGTGTGCCCGTGGGAATGACCGTGGTGGTGGTCGTCCTTGAGCATCCAGGCACTCACCAGGTTCACGGCCAGGCCCAGCACGGCAGTGGCGATAGCCTGGTCATAACCGATGGGCAGGGGGTTGACCATGCGTTCCACCGATTCCACCAGCATGGTGATGGCCACGCCCACCAGCAGCAGGGCGCTGGTGTAGCCGCCCAGAATCTCCATCTTCCAGGTGCCGAAGGCAAAGCGCCGGTCCCGGGCGTAGCGGGCGGCCATGCGGTAGGCAAAGACGGTCAGCCCCAGGGCGAAGGCGTGCGAGCTCATGTGCCAGCCGTCGGCCATCAGCGCCATGGAGTTGAAGATCCAGCCGCCGGCGATTTCCAGCACCATCACCACCAGGGTCAGCCACATGACCCAGCGGGTGCGTCGCTCGGCCACAGGGTTGCCCTGGGTGAAGGAATGGATGACCTCGCAGTTGGCGGGGGCGGGCGAAGGTGTTTCAGTCGATTTCATGCGGCCTCCCTTAGAAGCGTTTTATACTATACCCCAGTATAGATAACCCTACTCACGGTGCACTGATTCATGTCCCACACCATTCGAGACAAGAAGGCCCTGCTGACGCGAGTGCGTCGTATCGCCGGTCAGGCCGCCGCGCTGGAAAAGGCGCTGGAGCAGGAAAGCGAATGCGCGGCCATCCTGCAGCAGATCGCCGCCATTCGCGGGGCGGTCAACGGACTGATGGGCCAGGTGCTGGAGCACCACATCCGCGAGCACCTGGGGGCGACGGACAGCACGCCCCAGCAGCGGCAGCAGGACCTGGAGGTGGTGTTGACGGCGCTGCGCTCGTATCTGAAATGAGTGGTGGTGGCGTGGCTGCGCGTGCCGTTGAGGCAGAAGGGCAGCCCGGGTAGGGCGGGTGGCTCCACGCGGCATCCGGATTGGCGGGGGTCAAGGACGGCCGCCTGAGAAGGGCGGAACGAGGGGGCTGCCTCCTGATCTTTCGTGCGGTCGCCGAGGTTCTCCGGGGATGGCCCTGCCGGTTGCTGTGCCGCTCGCTATCATGTCAGGATGAAGATCCTGAATGCTCTCTGGCCGATCCTGCTGGCTCTGGCCGCAGGGGTCGTGTTCGGTCGATTGGCGCCCCAGGCGTTCTGCCGCCGGCTCATCGGCATGATTGGCCCCCTCATCTGGCTGATGCTCTTTCTCATCGGCTACGAGTTCGGTGAGGTGCTGTTCTCGTCGGGGTCGGTGGGGCGCATCCTGGGCATTTCGTTGCTCTTCGCACTGGCCACCACCCTGGTGCCCTGTCTGCTGGTGCTGGCTTCACGACGCTGGCTGACCCGTTGGCGCCAGCGCCTGTCGGTGCTGAATCCCGCACGTGTCCCAAAAGAGCGGGCAGGTGAAAAAGGTACGCAGGGCGGGGCGGTGGCCGAGCATGCCCAGCCGGATGGGCTGCCCGCGGAGGCTGCCTTGCGGTCAGCGGAAGCCGCCCCAGGGGCCAGGGCACCGCATGGCGCTGAAGGCGATGTCGGAGCAGACCTCGGGGGGGCAGGCGCCGCCAGCCGGCGGCGTGAGCGCCTGTCGCTGGCCCAGCAGCTGAGCCTGGCCTGGCCGCCGCTGCGCGAGGCACTGATTGCATTGGGCATGGTGGCGCTGGGGGCCTTGCTCTTTCTGGCGCAGCAACAGCTTGGCCTGGAGTCGCTGGCCCTGCCGTCCAGCAATGCCTTCCTGCTGCTGATGATCGGCATCATCGGGGCAGACCTGGCCCAGATCCGCCTGAGCCGCCAATGGGTGTCGCCTGCCATGCTGGTGTTGCCCGGGCTGGTGGTTGTGGGGTCGATGCTGGGCGGTGCGCTGGTGGCGTGGCTTGTCGATGTGCCCCTGAAGGCGGGGCTGGCGCTGTCCAGCGGCTATGGCTGGTTCTCGCTGTCCAGCGTGATGGTGGCCGAGGCGCTGGGCAAGGCCTATGGCACCATGGCCCTGAGCATCGACCTGCTGCGCGAGCTGCTGGCCTTCGTCATCCTGTATGCGGTGGGTCGCTGGTGGCCGGTGGTGGGGCTGGCCGCTGCCGGAGCAACGGCCATGGACTCGTCCCTGCCCATCATCAAGCAGGTCTGTTCTCCGTCCGTCATTCCGATGGCCATGGTCAGCGGCTTTCTGCTGACGCTGCTGGCGCCGTTCATGATGAGCCTGTTTCTGGCCTGAGTGAGGAGGCGTAGCCCGGAGTTTTCCGGGGCCGGGGCTTTCCTGGGCGCCTCCTGTCCGGGTAGGGAGCCTCCTGCGGTCAGAAGGGTGGGGGCTTGATACATGCGAGTGACATGAATTCACACTATCGATACAAAGGCCTGATGGTGGAAAGTCCGGTGACGGAATCGCACCGGATATGACGGAGGCTCATGATCCCCATCGGTCGGATATTGTCCTGATGGTGTAGGATGGAAGCAGATGGCGTGTGGCTTGGTGGCTGCCATCCAGAATAATCCGGATGCGGACGAGGCGTGAGACCGTCCGTATGGTCAATGACCAAACCGAAGTACAAAGAGACCATGGAAATCGATCTTGACCCCAAATATCAGGCCCTTCTGGAAGAAGCGGAACGTCAGGATCTTGCCGACCAGGACAGCATGCGCGTCTGTGCGCAGACGCTGACGCTGGCGGCAATGATCGATCGGCGTCGGGCAGCGGCGCTGGCTCCCCAGGGGCTGTCGGAAGGGCGCTTCATCCTGCTGTTCCTGCTGGAAGGCCACAAGAGCGGCCTGCCGCCGCACGTGCTGGCTGATCAGGCGGGGGTGGCGCGCGCCACCATCACTGGGCTGGTCGATGGCATGGTGCGTGACGGACTGGTGGAGCGGCACGGCAACCCCGATGACCGCCGCTCCAACCTGGTGGTGCTCACCCGCAAGGGACGCACGCTGAGCAAGCGCGTCTTCCCGGGGCAGGCCGAGGCGCTGGCCGAGGCCTTTGCATCGCTGTCAGTCAACGACCGTCGCCAGCTCTCGCGTCTGCTGGCCAAGGTGTCGGCGAATCTGGCCGAGGACGAGGACGCCTGAAACACCCGGCATGAGGACGCCCGGCCTGCTGCTCTGGCAGCAGGCCGGACGGGCGTCGACGGGTGACTTTCGTATTGCCGCGGGGGCCGGGAACCCTTGCGGCATGAAGCATGGGGTTTTCCGGGATTCATCCCGGGGCGCGCCTGCTGTTCAATGAGGGCTGGACAGACACTGGCGACAGTTGCCCTTGATCTCCAGGCCGTGGGCCTGGAAGCCAT
>CAUVLK010000094.1:0-7958 GCA_963552635.1 uncultured Lautropia sp.
CCTCGGGCCTGGCGGGTTGCGCCGTCCTGGCCGACGAAGGCAGGACAGATGGGAAGGAACTTTCCATCACGCCGTCCCGAAGGACGGGCGTGGCAGAGAACTTACGTTCCCGTGTCTGATTTTAACGGCATTTTTCGTCCGGACACCGGTCCGGCGCATTTTCTTTCGGACTCAGTGCGCGCTGCCCGCCGCAGCCGGGGCTGCGGGAGCTGCCTTGAAGGGCGGCGTGGGCTGGCGACCCGACGCAGCCGGCGCCGGCTCTGCCCCCTGGAAGTAGCGGAAGAAGTCGGACTGCGGGTCCAGGACCAGCATGTCGGCGCGGTCGGCAAACGAGGCGCGGTAGGCTTCCAGACTGCGATAGAAGCTGGCGAACTCGGGGTTGCGACCGAAGGCCTTGGCGTAGAGGCGGCTGGCCTCGGCATCGCCGGCGCCCCGCTCGTTCTGGGCGTCACGATAGGCCTTGGCAATCAGCACCTCGCGCTGACGGTCGGCATCGGCGCGGATGCGCTCGCCTTCGGCAGCGCCCTTGGCGCGGCGCTCGTTGGCCACCCGGGTACGCTCGGAACGCATCCGCTCATAGACCCGTTCGGCCACCTCGGGCGCAAAGTCCACGCGCTTGAGGCGCACGTCGACGATGGTGACGCCGATCTTTTCCAGCTCGACCGACATCACCTTCATGACCTGCTTGACCAGGGTCTCGCGGGCCGAGGAGATCACGTCGGCCACGGAGAGCCGGGCAATCTCGTTGTTGAGCGCCGAGCGCAGCTGGCGGCCGATGCGGTCGTCGGCGGCCAGCGGGCTGTGGCCGACCGACACGAAGAACTGGCGCGGATCGGCAATACGCCACTTCACGAAGGAGTCGACCTGGATGTTGATCTTCTCGGCCGTGATGAAGCGGTCAATCTCGTCGCTGTCATAGGTGAGCGTGCGCTTGTCGAAGTAGCGCACATCCTGCAGCGGCGACGGCAGCTTCATGTACAGGCCGGGTTCGTTGATGACGCGCTTGATCTCGCCGAGGGCAAACACCACGGCGTACTGGCGCTGGTCGACGACGAACAGGCAGGAAAAGGCGAGGACGATCAGCACGCCCAGCGTGATGATCAGCGCGAGCACACGATTCATCGGAGGCTCCCGTCGATGGCGTTGGCAAAATGGGCGTTGTCGGAAAGGGCCGGATGCGAAGGAGACGGGTTCATCGGACGTAGCTCCGATCACGACTACGCAGCGCGTTGAGCGAGGCGCCACGGCCGTCGGCGTCCTGCGCGATGCCGTTGCCGCCCGCATTGGCCGGCTGCGGCGTCTGTGCACTGACAGGCGCCTGCTCGACGGCCCGGTCGGCACGCTCGCCCGTCAGCGACGGCTTGCTGCCCTTGCCCTGGTTGCGATCCAGGATGCGATCGAGCGGCAGATACAGCAGGCTGCCGTTCTTCTGCGAGTCCAGATACACCTTGGAGGTGCTGGACAGGATCTGCTGCATGGTCTCCAGATACATCCGCTCGCGCGTGACCTGCGGCGCGTTGGCATACTGGGTGTAGATCTGGTCGAAGCGCAGCGCATCACCCTCGGCCTGGGCAACGACCCGGGCCCGGTAGCCCTGGGCCTCCAGCACCATCCGGTCGGCGGTGCCCTTGGCGCGCGGGATCACATCGTTGGCGTAGGCCTGGCCTTCGTTGATGAGGCGCTGGCGGTCCTGATCGGCCTTATTGGCGTCTTCGAACGCCGCCTGCACCTGCTCGGGCGGCTGCGCCTGCTGGATGGTGAAGTCGACGATGCCGATGCCGAGCTTGTAGCGATCCAGGATGGCTTGCGTGAGCGTCTGGGCGTCCTCGGCCACCTGGGCCTTGTCCTCGTAGAGCACCTGGTCGGTGGTGCGCTGGCCCACGACCTCGCGCATGGCCGATTCGGCCACCTGGCGGATCAGCTCCTCGGAGCCGGAGGACAGGTTGTTCTGGAAGAGGAAGTCGCCCGGGTTGTCGATGCGGTACTGCACGGCGTACTGCAGGTCGACGATGCTCTGGTCACCCGTGAGGATGAGCGACTCCTTGGCCACCTTGGTGCGCACCGAGTTGCGATAGCCCACCTCGATCTGGCGCAGCCGCGAGCGGTCGACGATCTCGTGCGTCTCGATGGGATACGGCAGGTTCCACTGGATGCCGGCGTCGTGCGTGAGGTAGCGGAACTGGCCAAAGCGCAGCACTGCGGCCACCTGGCCTTCCTGCACGATGTAGAAGCCACTGCCCAGCCAGGCCAGACCGGCCACGACGCCAACAATCGCCAGACCCGAGAGCAGGCTGCGTCCGGAGGGCGCGGCATTGCGACCACCACCGACGGGCATCCCGCCACGGCCACCCTGGCCGCCACGCTTGCCACCCAACAGGCCATTGAGCTTGCTGCTCAGATCCTGCCAGAACTCGTCGAGATCGGGCGGCCCATCGGACGGGCGTTGCGGCTGCGGGCGCTCGGACTGCCACGGCGAAGGCGACGCGGCTGGCGGACGCGCAGGGGGCTTCTCATCCGCGCCACGGGCGCCACCGGCCTCGGGCGACCGGCCGGAAGGGGTCGGGGATGCGGCAGGAGGCGGGTTCTGGCCCTGGCCGGATCCGGCACTTCGGCCCCAGCCCGAATCATCAGGGGTAGACATGGTTTGACTGTACCTTGAAAGGGTGGCAGTTGCCCGGAGCGGGAAGGTGGCGTTCAGGAAGACGGATGATCCGACGCGTCTTCATCAGCGGACGGATCGGCATCATCAAATGCATCGGATGGGTCGGAAGCGTCGGCGTGGGAGGCCTCGTCGCCGTACCAGGCGCTCTCGTCGACCGCCTGGGCCCGCGCCTGGGCACGCTCCCGCAGCAGGTCACGCAACGCATCGACCCCGGCGCCCGTGCCGGCACTCAGCGCCAAGCCGCTGATCCTACCATAGGGGTCGAGCCGCACCTCGGGCGCATTTCCGGTCAGATCGATCTTGTTGTAGACCATCAGCTGCTCGACCTCGCCTGCCCCGATCTCGGCGATGACCTGATTGACGGCCTCGATCTGGCGCTCGCGGTCGGGCGAACCCGCATCGACGACGTGCAGCAGCAGGTCGGCCTCGGCGGTTTCCTCCAGCGTGGCGCGGAAGGCCGCCACCAGACCGTGCGGCAGGTTGCGGATGAAGCCCACCGTGTCGGAGAGCACCACTTCCAGACCGTTGCCCAGGCCCAGACGGCGGGTGAGCGGATCCAGCGTGGCAAAGAGCTGATCGGCGGCCAGCGCCCCAGCCCTTGTCAGCCGGTTGAACAGCGTGGACTTGCCGGCGTTGGTGTAGCCGATGAGCGAGACGCGCAGGGCCTCGCCGCGCTGACGGGCGCGACGGCGGGTGCGCCGCTGGCGGTCGACCTTCTGCAGGCGCGTGCGCAGCCGACGGATCTTGTCGTCGAGCATCCGGCGGTCCAGCTCAAGCTGGGTCTCACCGGGGCCGCCGCGCACGCCGATGCCGCCGCGCTGGCGCTCCAGGTGCGACCACATCCGCACCAGGCGCGAGGCCTGGTGCTGCATGCGCGCCAGCTCCACCTGCAGCTTGCCCTCGGTGCTGCGGGCACGCTGCGAGAAGATCTCGATGATCAGCTCGGTCCGGTCGGCAACCTGCACCTTCCAGAGGCGCTCAAGGTTGCGCTGCTGGATGGCGCTGATGGGGTGGTCGAAGAGGACCAGGCCGATGCGCTCGGTACGCAGCTGGTCGGCGATGCGCTCGGCCGCACCCGAGCCCAGGTAGAGCGCGGGATCAGGGCGATTGCGCCGCAGGACCTCGCGCAGCACCGGCTGCAGCCCGGCCGAACGTGCCAGGGCGTCGAGTTCATCCAGATCGTGAGCCTCCAGGCGTTCTCCCTGGGTGGCCACGGCCAGCAGCGCGGCCCGCTTGGGGTCGGGCGCGTTCGGGTCGTGCTGGCGGGCGACGTACTGGTGCTTCAGTGGGAACCGCCTTCAGACTGGAATTCGATGGCGCGGCTGGGCACGACGGTGGAGATGGCGTGCTTGTAGACCATCTGCGTGACGGTATTGCGCAGCAACACCACGTACTGGTCGAAGGATTCGATCTGGCCCTGCAACTTGATGCCGTTGACCAGATAGATGGACACCGGCACATGCTCCTTGCGCAACTGGTTCAGGAAGGGATCTTGTAATTGTTGGCCTTTGTTGCTCATGGTTCTTCTGAGAGATACGGAAATTCTGGGTGCAGCCCGGGATGCCACTGGCCTGGGCCATGCGAAGACCACGACACGCCCGAACAGCCCGGGCTCTGCCACCCGGGCGCTCCTAGTTGCACTTTAACCTATATGGGCGCTTTGCGCATTCTTCCAGCCCTTCCGTTGACAATGGCACACGTTCGGGCCGATGAACGGCGAGAAGTTTCGCCGTGGTCTCCTCACTTGCCCCGGTTGGCGTAGGGGTTGGCGCCCGTGCGGAACTCGATGCGCAGCGGCGTGCCCTGCAGCGCCAGACGCTCGCGGAACCAGCCTTCCAGGAAGCGCCGGTAGCTGTCGCCCACCTTGTCGAGCGAGCTGCCGTGGATGACGATGACCGGCGGGTTCTGTCCCCCCTGGTGCGCATAGCGCAGCTTGGGCCGGAACGGGCCATTGCGCGGCGGCTGCTGATGCAGCACGGCCGCGTGCAGCATGCGGGTGAGCTTGGGCGTGGACAGCTTGCGGGTAGCGGCGGCACGGGCCTCGTCCACGGCCTTCATCAGCTTGTCCAGCGCGCGGTTCTTCAGTGCCGAGATGGTGAGCATCGGCGCCCAGTCCAGGAAGTACAGGCGTCGCTGGCATTCCTGCAGGACGTTGCGGCGCTCGTCGGCCGGCACGGCATCCCATTTGTTCAATGCGATGACCAGGGCCCTGCCCGCTTCCAGGATGTAGCCCGCAATGGCACTGTCCTGCTCGGAGATGCCGTCAGCCGCATCGATCATCAGCACGGCCACGCTGCAGTCCTCGATGGCCTGCAGCGTCTTGACCACCGAGAACTTCTCGACGGTTTCATGCACCTTGCCCCGGCGACGCAGGCCAGCGGTGTCGATGAGCTGGTAGTCGCGGTTGCGATAGCGGAAATCGACCGTGATCGAGTCGCGGGTGGTGCCGGGCTGATTGAAGGCGATGAGACGCTCCTCACCCAGCAGCGCGTTGATCAACGTGGACTTGCCGCCATTGGGGCGACCGACCACGGCCACGCGGACAGGCTTGCGCTCGTCAGCCTCGGCGTCGCCCTTGCCGGCGGCACCCTCGGCAGCTGCTCCGGTCCGTTTCCCGTTCGCGGCGTCTCCGACCTGGCCGACCTCGCCGTGTGCTCCCGCCTCGTCAGCGGCCTCATCCACGGGGTCTTCAGCCCCATCGGTCGAAGCGGCATCGGCTTCGGTGGCTTCGGCCAGCAGGCGCTCACGCTCGGCACGCCAGTCTTCCAGGCATTCCTCCATCAGCGCGTGCACGCCGTCACCATGGGTGGCGGAAATGGGCATGGGCACGCCCAGCCCCAGCGCATGGAACTCGGCGGCAGCCACCGGGCGCGAGATGCCCTCGCACTTGTTGACGGCCAGCACCACCTTGCGGGCGGTGCGGCGCAGCTCCTGGGCGATCTCCTCGTCACGGGCCAGCAGGCCCTGACGGCCGTCGACCACGAAGACGACCACGTCGGCCTCGATGACGGCCTGGCGGGTCTGGCGGGCCATCTGTTCGGCCACGCCGGTGGCAGCCACGGGTTCGAAGCCGCCGGTGTCGATCAGCACGACGCGCTGGCCGTCGAGCGTCGCCGAGCCATAGTGCCGGTCACGGGTGAGGCCCGGGATGTTGGCCACCAAGGCGTCACGCGAGCGCGTCAGGCGGTTGAACAGGGTGGACTTGCCCACGTTGGGCCGCCCCACCAGTGCGATAACCGGTACAGATGGATTCATGGTCAGCGCAGCGCGATGGCCGCGATCGTTCCTTCCTGGGTTTGCACGTAGGCCTCGTCACCTGCCAGCAGTGGCGGTGTGGTCAGGGCCGAATCGTCGATCTCGATGCGTGCAAGCGTCTGGCCATCGTTCATCGACAGCAGCGACAGGTTGCCGAAACGGTCACCAAAGAGCAGGCGCTTGCCGGGCACGATGACCGGGGTGGAGACCCCGCGACGCACGTAGCCATCCTGCCGCCAGACCGTACCACCGCCCGGGCGCAGCAGCTGGATGACTTCGGAGGCATCGACGATCACCAGATCCTGGTTGTCGGCCGCGATGCCGACGGAGGAGCTGAGCGCCCGGCTCCAGGCCAGCTCGCCATCGGTCGTGCGCACGCAGGCCACGCGGCCCTGATAGGCCACGGCACACAGGTCGGTGCCCATCAGCACCGGTGCCCCAACGATGTCGATGAGGCGCTCCAGCTCGGTGGCCCCCAGCGACGAGGCAATGGCCACATCCCAGCGCGGCACGCCAAAGCGCAGATCCAGCGCCACCAGCTTGGCATTGGGCAGGCCCACGTAGACGGTATCCACGTCCGTCACCATGGGCGAACTCTGCCAGAGGTTGAGCAGCGCGGTGGGCGCCTTCCAGCTCCAGCGCGTGGAACCGCCACTGCGCTCCAGCGCCAGCACCCGGCCCTCGATGGTGCGCACCAGCACGGCCGAATCGGCCAGCACGGGCGCCGTGGCCACCTCGCTGTCCAGACGTGCTTCCCAGCGCTGGTCGCCCTTCGGGGACAGCCCCTTCACGGTGCCGTCGCGGCTGACCAGCACGACCAGCTCGTCGTCGGCAGCCAGACCAGCGATGGCCTTGCCGGCCTTGAATTCATGCTCGACCCGACCGTCCTTGCGCGACAGTCGCCGCACACGACCTTTCTGATCGACCACCCACAGGCTGTTGCCGCTGATCGCAGGCTGAAAGCCCACCAAGGCGTCGCTGCCGCCGGTGTTCTTCCACAGAAGGCGCATGCCCTTCTCGTCGCCCAGTCTGGGCACGGGGTACGGCGGCGGCTCGGCGGCATCGTCACCGAACATCGAGCAGGCCGACAGCGGCAGCAGTGCTGCCCCCATGGCCAGCGAGCCCAGCAGCCGGCGACGCGACAGCTGGATCAGCCCTGACGCCTTGGCGGATACGGACGATGCCGAGGCCACACCTTCAGCGGACATGTCACCGCGAGCCCAGGAAGCCCCATCCGCATGGGCGGACAGGAACGAAGAAAACGGGAACGAAGTGCGCGCGCCCCGCATCAGTCGGCCACCGCGTCGAGCTTGTACTGCACCAGCGAGCGCAGCTGGCTGCTCCGTGGCAGCAGCTTCAGCGCCTCTTCCCAGGCCGCCTTGGCTTCCGGTGCCTTGCCCTGGGCCGCCAGGATGTCACCACGGCGATCCGCCACATTGGCCGCCATCTCGCCCGAGACCGGACCGATGTTGCCGGTATCGATGGCCCTGGTCGCTTCGTCGTACTTCTTCTGGTCGAGCAGCAGACCCGCCAGGCGCACGCCGGCGATCGGCTTGAAGCCGGGCTCGGTGCTGTTCTTCATGACGTTTTCCAGCGCAGCCGCAGCGGCATCAGGCTGATTGGCCTTGGCAAAGGCCTCGGCCGCACGCAGACCGGCCATGCCGGCATAGACGCTGCTGCCATAGCCTTTCTGGATGGCGTCATAGCGCTCGCGCACCTGCTCGATCTTGCCGGAGTCGGCTGCCGACAGCAGGCCGGCGTACTCGCGGGCGGCATCCTGGGCCTGGCCGTCGTGGTACCAGTTCCAGGCGCGCCAGCCGGCAAAGACGGCCAGCGCGATGACGGCCAGCCACATCAGTCGGTTGCCGTTGTTGGCCCAGAACGCCTTCAGTTCGTCGATCTGTTCCTGATCCTGAAGGTTGTATGCCATGAGATCTTCCTGTTTCGGTTCGATGTAAGGTGGGCGGCCCGTGTCGCAGCCGCCGCTCAGTCCTCGTCAGCCTGGCCCAGCAGGGCGCGGCCCACGGCCTCGGGCGCGTCG